>CAMWXA010000163.1 GCA_947178035.1 uncultured Lachnospiraceae bacterium
TTATTTTAGGATAAATTTATAAAATAATTAAATATTTATTTAGCTTAAAAACAAATAATTTCGTATTGTTTCGCTGTGTTTATCATTAAATCTTCCGATATTTATAATTATATTCTTTTCTTGATTTCCTTTTTTTCCAGATATATAATATTGATAGGGAATCGATGAAGAAAGGAGTATCCAATATGTCAAAGAAATTATTTTCCACCGAATTTTTCAGCTGTCTGATCTCCTCCGAGACGAGCAACCGTTTCTCGCTTTCTGATTATTTTGAAAATGCTTATAACAGAGACTACGATTTCTGTAACCGCCTTCCTTATGAACTGTGCCACAAAAATGTGTCCGTCACATCCCCGTTTTCCTACGAGGCAACAAATCTAGATGCGCTCTGCATCGTGCACACGACCAAGGGCGTCGGAAGGCTGTTCTGTGAAAATTCCAACGGCATCAGCGCAGGCTATGATCTCACCAAAGGCACATTGGCGCTCATCGACTGCCGCAAAAATCACAAATTGATCTGCCAGCACAATATCTGGGAATACACGATCTGCTTTGTGAGCACCACGGCTCTTGAATATTATTTTCAGAAAATACATGTTTTGGGAGACTTTATCTATAAGCTTGACAAATATCCGGATGTCCTTGCAGCCTGGGAACAGGTACTGAGAACTGACACGGATGATGAGCTTCACGGCATCATACGCTCGCGGGAACTCATCGGACTTTTCACACAGTTCTATTTGGTACGCGCTGTCGAGAGAACTGGCTCCTACCACATTCCCACCTACATTGCCGATATACACCGCCGCTTCACCACCGCATATTATGAACCCTACTCCCTGGATGAGCTCGCCCAGGAATACGGCATCAATAAATTCCGTCTGTGCCGCGAATTTGCGAAATATTATGAGTATACCCCCATACAATACCTGAATAAAATCCGCATTGACAAAGCAAAGGAAATGCTTCTGAATACGGACGACAAAATCGTGGATATCGGCCAAATGGTAGGCATTGAAAACGCCAATCATTTTATCCGTCTCTTCAAAGAAAAAACCGGAGTTACCCCGCTCACTTACCGCAAGGAAACTCCGGTGATCAACTAATCCGATTTATTTAATTTAGCTTCTTAACCGTTGTTCGTTCTATAATCCTGCCGTTTACAATGTGTACATTGGCATTCATGGAGATATTTTCAATGCGTCTGATCATGCATGAGAGCGCAATCTTTGACATCTCCCCCATGTCCACCAAATACGTGGTAATCTTGGAATCACCGTATTCCGCATACAAATAGTCGTCATAGCCGACGACAGAGATGTCCTCTGGAATGCGGTAGTTCCGCTCCTCAAGCTGTTTTATCAGATTATATGCCGTGATGTCATTATTGCATGCGAAAGCGGTAGGCATCTCCTTGGGCAGCTGCAGCTGATACTCAGGTCCAATGATACCGTCATTGTAATCCCGGTCCTTGATAATCCAATCCTGACGCACCTCAATCCCACTCTCCAGAAGAGCCTTGCAGTATCCAAAATACCGGTCCGTGATGCTCTCTGTAAACATCAGACTTCCCACAAACGCAATCCTGGTGTGGCCATTTTTAATCAGATAGTCTGTCATGCGGTACATCCCGTTAAAACTCGCTGACACAACACAGTCAACAACCTCCTCATCATCGTAAAAATCCATAAACACCATTGGAATCTTCCGATTCTGATAAAGCATCTTCAGATAGTCTCTCTTGGGCTTCCCGATCACAACAATGCCATCAACTTTCTGATTCTCTGTGATCAGCTTTGGCCAAATCAGATTTTCCTCATCATAGGTTGACACAACCTCAAGCATGGAAAAGCAGTTTTTCTTGACTGCACGTGTGGCAAGCTCCTGATACATTTTCCAGTAAAAAGAAGCAAACTTGGCAAAATAGGTCTCAAACGTAATCACTCCGATAGTATAGGACTTTATTCTTCCCGTCTGTGCCGCGTGAATCGGCGTATACCCCATCTCATCTGCCAGTTCCTTGATTCTGGCGCGCATCTCCTCGCTGACCCCTTTCTGACCTGATAAAGCTTTTGATACTGTAACGACACTAACTCCTACCTTTTCAGCTATATCCGCAAGCTTTACAGCCTTGACCATCTTTATCTCCCCCCTTGTATATTCTATACTTCTGTCAATGAGATAAACCTTGAAATCCCGCTTTCTCATTGCAGGATATATTATTATCATACTCTTTCCAAACACACTTTCCTATTCTTCTATGTCAATATCCTGAAGTTCCTTTCCGGCAGAACTTCATGTGTTCTATATTTAACATATCATCATTTTATAAATTAATCAATTTTTAAAGTGTTTTTAGTTTTATCTTTTACCATTTGCACAGTTTTTTTCATAAAATTTTGTTAACAAATTTCTTGCTGTTTCCACTTGCGTACGAATAATCGCGCAGTCAGAATATTCCTGCGCATAAAATAGTGTCTTACCCTGAACCTGTAAGACACTATTCTATCATCTATTCTTTGAACGTCGATACCATAAAGATTATCCAAGCTTAAAGAACATCATATCCTGCTCCAATTGAGAAGATATCGCCATAAGCTTCTGCGATTCCTGCAGAAGCTCTGAGATGGTTCCATTCAGCTGCTGCATTGCTGTTGCAGTCTCTGTTGCTGAGGCCGCATTCTCCTCTGAGATAGCAGAGAGATTCAACATAATCTCCGACACTGTGTTTCTCACCTGATTGCACTCACCGATTGCACTCTTGATCACAGCTGTCTTATCCCTTGACTGCGCGATACCCGCGTTGACAATCTCAAACTGCTTTTGTGTATCTGCGAGCTTTTTGTTCTGTTCATTGGTGGCATTTTCAACCTCCATCATCGTGTTAAGTGTTTCCCGAAACTCGTTGATTAGATTCGCAATTACACCAAATATACTGTCCGCCGACCGGTTCGACTGGTCCGCTAACTGCTGTATCTCAGACGCCACAACCGCAAAGCCTCTTCCGGCCTCCCCGGCCCTGGCAGCCTCGATGCTGGCATTCAGCGAAAGAAGATTTGTCTGGTCTGCAATGGACGAAATCAGAGATGCCGCATCCTCAATCTCCTTCACGGAATCATTTGTCCGGGTAATCTGTTGTGCAATCCTATGAATTCCCTCTGTCATATTATTGTTTGACCTGCTCAGTTCACTCAGAATTGTGACAGCCTCATCACTTGCCTGTTTCATGTGGATGGACGTGTCATCAAGCTCCGCAATATCCGCATTCATGCTGTCCATGAGCTCTCCGAGATTGACAATCTCGTTTGTGGAAGTCTCCACATCCTCTGCCTGATTGGTGGCGCCAAGTGCAATCTCAGAGATTGCCGCATCGATATTCTCAGAAGTCCGCTCTGAATTCTGTGACATTTCCCCGAGCTTTGCACCACTGTCTTTCAGTTCCACACCATAACGCTTCATATTACTGATCACCACAGATAATTTATCTGTCATGCTGTTTAGGGATTTGCCAAAGGTATCAAACTCATCCCCGCTATTGATCTCAGCCTTCACCATAATCTCTCCTTCTGAGATATGCGTCAGTGTACCCTTAAATTTCTTGATACTAATCTGTACCGATGCAAGGACAAAAAGCGTCAGCAGAACCACAAGCACTGCACCTACAAGAAATACAACATAAATCAGGGAAGACATCGTCAGCTTCTGTGTGTTCGTCAATTCCTCTATCTTATTGCGCACCTCTGCAGTTTCGCTGGTAAGACTTGCATTCAAAGCGTTGTTTTCTGCCTTCAGCGCAAGTATATCTATGTCATACGCAATGATACTTTGGACCGCTGCACGCTTTGCCGCAAATTCCGTTGTCATCATATCCGCAAGCTCCTGATCCTTCGTGTACAGCGGCGCACTTCCCACCATTTCATCCAACAGCGCCACGAGGTCATCCGGATAGCTTCCGGTGCTGCCCCCCTCCGCCACAATCTTGTTGTAAGCGTCAAACATCGCATTGATATTTGTGAGATTTTCCTCGAAATCATATTTGCTGTCAAACGCTGTCGAAATACTGATATCGGGCATCTCCTTCTCCTCAAAATACAAGTCAAAAGAGATATTCTGATACTCCGCTATATTGAAGTCTGTCACATCGATTCTCGCAGACACCTCCTGCCAGTTTCCATTGACATTCGCAAACCTGGTCTGAATATATATCGCATCCATCCCATCAAAAGTTGAAATCTGTATGCCCGAAAGTCCATCGCCATAAGAGCTTGAAAGCACATCGAGATTCACATCCGCTATCGCAAGCGCTGTATCGTCAAACCTGATGTTGGTAATATACACATCTCCCGTATACACAATCCCGTTTCCTCCCATGCGGATAAGCAGTGTATTCCGCTTGCTAATGTCAGGAATTTCATGCGAATATGCTGCTCTCTTGAAATTTTTGCCTTCCACTGGTTCTGCCGCGATTCCTGCCAAAGACGCAGTATCCCACACGCCATCTACCCAGCTTGACTCCCCCGCCATTTGTTCGATTGCCATCTCTAGATTTTCATCTCCCTGCGCATAGCTGGCATACATGCCGCTGTCGCTCTGAAACCCGCGTTCACTCAGCAGTTTGTTCAACTCCACAGTATTGGCGCTCACCGCCTCAATTGTTGATGCCACACTCTGCAAGTCCGTGTTATAATCCTCTTCCCTGCTGTATGTAAGCGCATCCGCCGCCGCTTCCTTCATGGAAGAAAGATTCGACTGAATTGTCTGATAATGCTTCAGATCCAAATCATACAGAAAGGATGTCTCCTGTGTGGTGTTTTCGTTTTGCATCAGATTGATGTTGTTGATGTCATTCAACACCTGATTGTTTGCATTGTTGCTGTTCATGATATAGATGCCTACGAGTCCTAAAATAATCGTACACACGATCGACACGGCACCCAGCATGATTAGTTTTGCCTTGATACTTTTCATTTCGCCCTCCTTAATCTCTCAAGTGCTCTCTCAACACTTTTTGTAATTTATTGTCATACTACAGCAATTATTCTAACATACTTTTTTCTATTTGAAAATTATTTTCATCACATAGCTGGAATATTTAGGAGCGGTATGGTTACTGTTTGTGTATTTTTAGTTTTCAGTACAAATATAGACATTGAGGCGTAAACAGTAACAATTCTGCGGCAAAAAAATGCAGTTCATTGGCAAATGAACTGCATTTTATAGTCTTTATTACAAGGAAATCCATCCTGGAACCGGTCCGGGAATGTCCTAAATCGCAATCGTGTACTCAGCGTAAAACTCCTCTGACGGCGCAAGCGCATTTCCCCACTCGCGCTCCGACAAATCTCCCTCAAATGTCTCCCTGTCGCATCTTCCATACCAGGGCTCGATACAGATAAACGGCGCATTTTTCTTGGGCGGCGACCACAGTCCAAAGAGCGGTGCGTCAAAGCTGACTGTGAGATACGGCTGTCCTTCCCTGTCACAGAGCGAAACGGTATGCGCCTGATTGTTCTCAATAATCAGTGCATCCCCATCAAATAAATCTGCTGTGATATCCATCATTCCGCCTTTCAGGGCATATTCCTTCGTGTGTGTTGAGAGTGTGCCTCCCGCGCCTATCGTTGCAGATGTCATTTTATCCTCTGCATCAAACAACAGTTTATACTCCGTCTGCGCCCCGTCACCGCCAAGTGGACACATAAAGGCCGGATGTCCGCCAATGCTAAAATACATATCACTGCTGTCCAGATTCACCACTTTCCAGGAGACGATAAGCCTGCTTTCGTCTTTTTTGTCAAACCGATAACCGATCTCAAGCGCAAAATCAAACGGATACTTCGCCCTCATCTCCTCGGAAGACTTCAATAAAAATCGCAGCCCCTCCTCTGTATTTTGCACAAGATCAAACTCCATATCCCTTGCAAATCCATGCTGCGGCATCGGATACTCTTTTCCTCCATGCCGGTAAACACCCTTATTGAGACTTCCCACGACCGGAAACAGCACAGGCGAGGTCCGTTTCCAGTATTCCGGATTCGCATCCCACATATATTCCGTGTTTGTACTTATTTTTTTGAGCGATTTCAACTCTGCACCAAGTGAGTCCACACTGATGCTAATCTGTGAATTTTTCAGGCTGTACAATGCCATACAATCTTTTCCCCTTTCCTCCAAGGCAATCATTTGTTATTTTATTGCATACTTTTCCTCAGCACCCCAAATCCCAGCGGATAGGGACCTGTGTGAACACTGATTGTCGCGCCAATCTGGTACTTCTGAAGCTCCGCGTCCGTGATGATATAACCCTTTGCATTGAGAAAATCGACTGCCCCCCTTCGAAACGCCTCCGCCTCCTCAATATCATAGCCGTACCCCACACAGATGCGGTATTCGCCGGATACTGCATTGACCTCCTGGAGATACTGCCACAGAAGCTCATATACCTTTTCGAGCGATTTCCTGCGGCTTCTGGATACACCCGAAGGAAATATTTCCCCCTCTTTGAGTGTTATCAGCGGTTTGATGCCAAGCACAGAACCTGCGAGCCCTGCAAGCCTGCCGATACGTCCGCCATGCTTAAGATAGTCTATATTTCCAACGGTAAAGAAAATTCGTCCCGTGCCTTTGATTGCTTCCAACTGCTCAACCACTTCTTCATATGGAAGCTTTGCCTCGCGCATCCTGGCTGCCTCCAGCACAAAAATCCCCTGCAGCACAGTGTCTATGGTAGAATCCATCACTGTTATCCGCGCGTCCGGGCAGCTCTCAAGAACCATTTCTTTCGCATTCATGGCGGACTGGTAAGATCCGCTGAACTTCGTCGTGATACAGATGCAGATCACCGCTTTTCCAGCCTTGACAATCGGCATGAACACATCAACATAATCCTGCACAGAAGGCATTGATGATTTGGGGAACGTTGTCGGATCTGCCACCATCTGCTCATAAAACTTTCTGATCGGCATATCCACGATTTCTCTCATATAATTTTCACTGTCAAAAGAAACATAAAAGGGAACTACGTCAACTTCCTTCTCTCTGCAAAGCTCTGGCGGCAGATCGCAGGATCCATCTGTTACTATTTTGTAATCCATTGATTAAAACCTCACTTTTCATTATTAAAGTATTTGCTTGCCATTTCATAACGTTTTTATTACTACGTTTGATAGATATTGAAATTATATCACGCATTTCCCATATTGTCATCGTATATATACAAATTTTTAAAAAGAATACGCCCTAAATTCGTGGATATGTCGCTATTGTCGTGAACGCGACATCCATCGTCGGGCATTTCACTTTATCAATTACTGATTTTACAAGACGCCGCCCCATCTCCTCAATGCGCACATCCACAGTGATAATGTCCTTTTTGAAGAAATCCGTCTCCAACGTGTTATTGAAACCAGTGATTACCACCTTCTTTACTGCCTGCGAGTCTCGCTGCAGCAGTGCAAGTGCGACGTGCTTTGCCACATCATCATCCTCACAAATTATCGCTTCTGGTATATAAGGCATACGCATCACAACATCCTCAACCATGGCATAGTTAAAATTGCTGTTATTGGCCGGGCGTGTGTATTGAAGCCTCTCATCCAACTGAATATGATTCCGATTGCATGCGCTCAGGAACCCAAGATATCTTGCCTGTATCATCCGTGTTCCCTCCGCAAATCCAATATAAGCAAACCGGCTGCACTTTCTCTGCTTAATTATATAATCGATCAGCGTGTTCATGGAATAAAACCCCTCCACATTGATGACATCTCCAAGTTTTATGTACTCCTGTGCATTGACTGGGCAGTTAAAAAATGTCATCGGAAGCTTTTTGCGCCCTATTCCCTTTACAAATTTTGTCGAGAAAACACTCAGAAATATGACCCCCTTCACGTCATCGGCAATCAATCGACTTGTTTCCTCACCATCTCTGTCCCTCTCATCCACCACATGAAGCTGCATGCGATACCCCTCATCATTTACCGCATTGCTGATACCTGCGAGCACTCTTGTCCAGAAAGTGGACTGCATCTGATTAAATAACACCAGTATTGTTCCTGTATTGGATCTGCGGTAAGTCGATTTAACCTCTTCTACAAGATTTGGATCCAGCTTCGTATACCCCATCTGCCATGCTTTCTGCACAACAGCATGCCTTGTCTGCGGAGAGACAAGCCCTCCATTCAGAGCCTTTGCCACAGTATTGCGGCTAAGCCCCATCTCAGCCGCAATATCCTGTATCGTTACTTTCTTCATTTGTTACCCCCCTGCTCTCTCTTCTGCCCTTTACACCTATTTGTCATTTAGAAATTATGCAGAAATAGACAAGTCAATTAAAACAAAGGAATCTTTCCCTCATAGGAGTTATTGATCACATAATATGCTGTAAAATCAGTCGGCTTCAAATATACCTGGATCAGTTCGATCCTGGAAGCATCATTTCCCCGCTTTGCATAATCCTCTGTAACGCGCTTAGCAATATCCTTCATATCTGTTTCCCGATCACGGTACTGCAGTTCAAAATCAACCTCAACACCGTTGATCTCTGAGCGGTATCCTGTACTCTCTGGATCTGCCGCCTTTCTGGCATCTGCTTCGCCTATTGCAGGCACCGTATCTGACTCTGCAGCAGCCTCTGTCACCGTATCCTGCTCTGCTGCAACAGCTCCTGCCTCCGCATCTGCTGTAATATCTTCTGCCGCCTGGCTTTCCTCAACTGCCCTGACCTTCTTTGCCGCTTCTTGTTTATACAATGTTGTATTTAACATTTCAAACCTTCCTTTCTAATAGAAACTAATAGAAAAACAACTACATAAACACTGATATTTTGTCGAACCATCTGTACTATCATAGCACACTTTTCCAAAAATGAACACACAATCTTTGTAAAAATAGCAAAGCCCTCTAAAATATGCCCGCATAATAATATCAAATGTTATTTTATTGTGCTGACATAAAAAATATCATTTTCATCACTAAAATCAGTTATTTTATAACGCAGGATATTTATTG
>CAMWXA010000164.1 GCA_947178035.1 uncultured Lachnospiraceae bacterium
GAGCTTGTCGACCGGGACTACTTTGGAAACCTCGCCGATCTGCAGTGCGCGGTACTAGCACAGCCACGACGCCCCGGTTGCCAGCCCTGACAGAATGAGAAATATCCAGCTTTTTCTGCTGATCTGGAATAATCCGCTCTGCGTATTGGTCAGAAAGACCATGCCCCACGCCATAATCACCACAACCACCGTCCTGACGGCAGTCGCCAGATTAGAGTTCACACCCTCAATACCCACTTTTGCCAGTATGGAAGTCAACGCCGCAAACACCGCGGATAACAACGCAAATAAAAGCCACATAATCACTTTCCCTCTTTCTGCCGCCCTCAGCGCAGCCATCGGATTTTCTCTCCTGCCGCTTATTATATCCCTTCATAAACCGGATCATAATCTGTACGAGAATATTTATATCACTCCAGTGTCAAACCGCACTCAAATACTTCGTTTTCCTGACAGAACCCATTCCTTATATCCTCTCTTCCTTCTCTCTCAAAAGTTCCTCAACCCTTGCAGCTGGAATTCCCTGCTGCCCTGCATACTTTAGAATATTGACAAGTTCTTCTGAAATGTACTTTTCAGGCTCATTCTTGGAAATGGAAATCAATACATCATATGCCCTAATCTCCTCCATGCATTCTTCCAATGCGCCTTCATGGATAGTGATTTCCTTAGCCCCCATCTGATACATAGCATCTTCGAGTGCCTTCTTCTCCACTTCCGTGATGCCCGTGTGTATGCAGACAACAATGTGAGGCCTGCGGAGCAGTCTCTTTCCCCATATTTTATTCATCATTTGCTGGAACATCCCGACTGCAGCAGCATAATCTGCAATCATTCCCTGCCGCAGCGGTGAAATGACCTGAATACCCTTTATCTCTTTCCCAGCCATCTCCTCTGCCTCTTTGCCGACTGCAAGAATTTTCCCGTCAGACCGGGTAAATGCAATAAGAGATTTCTCCTTGAATACCATTCCCTTTTCTTTCAAATAAATCTCTATGTCCGCGGGTTCATAGCTGTTTATCTCTGCCATAGGATACCTCCTCACATACATACAGACTGACAGGCGCGGAGATTGTTTCCGTACGCCCTCACTTCTTCATCAATCCATTAAAAATCATCTCATTCTTTACCTCGTTACACAGTTACTTCCAATACATGTTTTCCGCCGCATGTGACCTCCCGTATCCCGGTCTTCTTATTTTTATTAAAATTAAAGCTCAATAAATATCCCGTATCAACCCCATAGAAATCCAGATACTCCACTAATTGCTTTTCTCCCCTCTGGTTATATTCATTGCCCCGCCATATTTTCAACTCGATAATAAACTGCCTGCCAAGATAATCAACAATGATATCTGTCCGTCCCGCATCTCTTGTCTGCGCCTCAATATAATAATTTCCTGTGCCATTGATAATCGGCTTGAGATACAGTAGAAAGATTTTTCTGCCCTGCTTTTCGACAAACTTCTGGTCACTGTCCCCGTAAATCTCTATATAATGCTGATAAAATTTTTCCATAACCAGCCGCATCTGAAGCATTCCATCAACAATATACTGATTGCGCTCTATAGAAATAATCTGTCCAAGCTTATCGTCCATAACTATCTCTGATAAAAACAAGTCATACAGTTTCGTCTCAAATATGCGGTTACCGATTGCCACCATTCCATTATGTTCCTTTAAAAACCCGAAAGTCACCCCAAGAGCAATCAGGTGATTGTCCTCCTCAAAAGGATAGGTACTTCCGCAAAAAAGAATGTCCTGTATCATCCTTTTCAGTTTCGGAAAATCTGCCAGCTTCTTAACCATATCATCAAACAGCGTACTGCGCTGTTTCCTCAGCATCAGCTCAGCTGCCACAATGCCTTTCCGCGTCCAGACATCCTGCTTGTCCGGAAAATCCTCGGTTCCTGCCAGCCGTTCGTCTGCCAATTGGCAAATACGCGACACCAGATAGGGATACCCCGAAGTATACTCGTAAATCAGTTCGCTAATCCCCGCAGCGTCCATACCCACATGATGCTCCTCCTCATACTCCTGCAGCATTCCCGCAATCTCCTCCGCAGAAAAACTCATATCAACATGGAAATCCGCCGCAATGTTCCACGGACTATTATACTTTTTTTCCTCATCAGGTCTGAGCTTGGATTTCAGGTTCTTGATGTCGTATACACCTGAAAGAATGACACTGTGAAATGTACTGTCCCGTCCCATTTCCCGTTTCAGATATTTGTCCCTGAGCATTCCGAGAAACCCCAGAAAGATCTGATTGTCAGAGCTTTTGTCCGCTTCATCGATCATCAGTACCACTCTTTGTTCAGCCTGTGTGCACAGAGACGTTATCTTTCTTCCGAGCATCTTTAGCGGATAGCTGCCCTCTATTTTCTGTTCCCACCCGCTTACGATACTTTCATGTACGTGATTTCTTCTCAATTCCTCTGCAATGTCCATGGCAAGACCATTGACAAAAACCTCCATGTTTGCAAAATAATCATCCGCGGACTCGAGGCTGATGCTGATGACCACATAATCGCTGCACAGGCGTCTCTCCAAAGCATTGAGCATCGTAGTCTTCCCATACTGCCTTGCCCTGTTGATCGTAAAGTATGCTCCCTGACTAATGTACTCGTCAATAATTGTATCCACTTTTTTCCCCAGATCGACCATATAATGTCTGTCTGGAACACAAACTCCTGTGACATGAAATCTCTTCATCCAAACCCTCTTCTATTCTCGAAAATCAACTCATCTACACTTATTATATCCAATGCCTTATCTGGTGGCAAGTCCGCAAAAGGATTAAGTTCCATCTTTTTGAACAATTGAGCAGGGGAAGGCTATTCCCTATTCGCGCGCCGGGCACCCGTCAGCGCCAGCTGACATACTTCCTCTGGGTGCCCAGTGCATAAAAAACTGGCAAGATATCTCCCGCCAGTTTTTTGTCTTATTCTAGTTCCTTTAACTTTTGAATGTCTGCTTTCAAGCACTCAATCGCAGCCTTTTGCTGTTCCAGCATACTGTCTTTATAGCAAGAATGATAAGATTACCCTATCCTTCCTTCCGGCTGTCTCTATAGGCCTCCATCGCCTTTGTAAACTGCAGGCAGTTTTCACTTACCAGACGCGCTGCACCCAGGGGATACGTATCAGGCAGCAGTTCTGCTCCCACCTCCGGTTCCCAGTAAAAGACGCCCACTCCCTGCTCGCCGGGAACATTCTTGATCGCGCGCAATGAACTGACCAGAAGCTGGTAGCTCTCCTCCTCTTCCTTCTCCGGGCCTCCAATCTCGCTGAGCATCAAAGGCTTCTGGTACTTGGCTGAAAGATTTGTCATATCATCCTGCAGCTTCTGTTCGTCATGTTCAATTTTCATCCAGTATGGATAGTAGGAAAATCCCATGATATCCGTTATTCCGCCATTCTGGAAAAAGACATCAAAAAAGCTTGTACACAATTTGTAATCATTGCCGCCGGATATGTGCGTGACAACCTTACACTCCGGATAGCATTCCTTGACCACCTTGTATCCGGCGTTGAGCAGGCCGACAAGCTGCGTGGGATTCTTCCTGGTGCTGCCCACCGGCAGAAGCAGTCCGGTATTCAGCTCATTTCCCACCTGAACCCATTCAGGACAGATATCATTGGCTTTCAGCAGATCCAGAACCTCTTTCGTGTGCTGTACCCCCCGATCCAACAGCTGCTCATAGCTGTCATTTTCCCATTCCTCTGGAATATCCTGATAAACGGGATCCGCGAAATGGTCACTGTAATGAAAATCCACCATCAGGCGCATATCCAATGCTTTGGCGCGTTTTGCGAGTTCCAGCATGCTGTCCTTGTCACAGAACCCTAACATACACTCCTCAGGTCCGAATGTCATACCTGCAAACTCTTTCCCCGGCTTGTGCCAGAACCCATCCTTGGGCGGATTGACAAAAACCCTTAACCGCACGGCATCTGCACCCATGTCCTTTAACAACGCAATTGGGTCTGCCTTTTCTCCCTCACGGTCTATCCAGTAAACTCCTTTTGACTCCAACTGACTGACCCAGCTGACATCGACACCATACGCAAAATTTTGCATATCTTCACTCTCCTTTTCGTTTTTTCATGTACTATTTTTTGCTTCACAGCACATGACATTTTTGATGTTTTGTATAGAATTAATTTGTTTCTGCTAAACATTATATACAACTTGCACATTATCAAACAATGTCGCAGACAGATTTGCAGGTTTCATTTTGTATCATATCTGGGAATTTAATTTGTTTTTTATATTGCACGGATGGAAAAATCGGTTTAGAATAAATTAAGAATCAAAATGGTTTTTACGCTTAGAAACGGAGGATTTCCTATGGATAATTATAAAATCACCAAGGAGACCATGGATATGATCAATACGTTAAACAGTCCTGCGTCCTCCATTAATGTGCGAAACAGCGAGAGTGATTTCAGCCGTTTTTACCATATGGACGTGCCGTTTCAGCTTACATTGGAATATTGCAGCGGTTCAGAACCTGACGATTACATCAATATTGTCACGCTTGCACCAGACCGGTCCATTCTCTATCAGGAGTCTTTTTCCACCAAAAATTACGCCCACATACGGGACATACTGCATTTTCACGACTATTTTGAATTTGTGAGCGTATTGAAAGGTGTGATCATACAGAAACTAGAAGGACAGAACCACACGTACACCGCCGGCGACAGCTGCCTGCTCAACCGGAGCTTATGCCACTTAGAACACTACCACTCACCGGCAGTTGTCCTCTTCGTCGGCTTATCCCCTGACTTTTTGACGCAGCTTTTTACCTATGCCAAGAATTCTTCCTTTCAGAATGAGAAGAAAATCTCTGACAGCGACTTCTACCGTTTTATCAATTCCGACCTGAAAAATTCCGGAAAAAAGGCATATATCGACTTCCATCCCACACACGAAAACAGCCAGAACGCAGAGCAGCTGCACATGCTCGCCGATTCCATGGTTCGCACGCTGCTCTACCCAGGTTTTGGCGCCGCGCACCAGATACGCGGACTGATCTGCAATTTCATTGAAAACCTTTTCTCACCAGTGCTGTATCACCATACGCTGACGGAGCTAGATACCGACAGCGATTTTCTGATCTTTACAAGCATCAGCCTCCTTTTTGAAAAAAGTGCGGGCAGAATGACACGCGCCGAGCTCGAACAGACTTTGAGCTACAGCAGCGATTACCTGAACCGCATTGTCAACAAATATGCCGGCATGTGTCTCTTTGACTACAGCATGACTTTCCGGCTGAAAAAAGCGGCAAAGTACCTGGTCGAGTCCAAAGACTCCATCAGTGCCATTGCCGCCAAACTGCAGTTCTCAAACCGCACGCATTTTTATGCACTTTTCAAGGAAAAATATGGCGTCACACCGAAAGAATACAGGAAGATGCATCTGTGACAGCATACATTCCCTGATTATTGGCAATATCCAGTTTTTGCTTCGGAATACAAACCAGGAAAACACATTAGAACACAATTATAAGAACCAATATTTGCATACACCTCTTGAATCCGTGTACAAAAAGTGATAAGATTAATTTGATAATATCAATTCAGTTTTGTGATTATTCACTATCGCAAGGAGGTGTACTAATTATGTCAGAGAACCAAGACCTTCTACTGCCGCCATGGCTTGCCTACCCGGAGATTGAGCGCGGATCGATCGGCTGGAGAATGGGCTATGGCGAGGACTATATCATGAAATGGCACAGATGGTATCAAAAACTCTCTGCCAGGAAATGCGCTGACTATCAGGAACTTTTCCCCGAACCGCCGACATGGAGAGGATTCTGGAATCATACGGACGAATGTACCTACTACAGCCACGGCAAATTTCGCATCACATTCTGGCAGAAAGACGGCGTTCCGAAATATTCACTGGAACAGGTGCGCAAAGACTACCGTGCCGGAAAAAATTTAAACTATTGTATGTTCTGGAAAACACAGCCTGCGTCAGATACCACGCTCAGCAGAGGATGCCTGAGCCAGTGGTACAAGTCCCATTTCTTTTCTGTCGCAACCCACTACTGCTGCATGGAGCAGTTTATGATGTCCCAGAAGGCGCAATTGTTTGGCGACGAGGAAATGATGCAGCAGATTTTATCCAGCAGCGATCCCAGGAAAATCAAAGCGCTCGGACAAAAAGTGAAGAACTTCGATGAGACAGTCTGGAGCAAGGTCAAATACTCCATCGTGCTAAATGGAAATTATAAGAAATTTTCGCAGAATCCCCAGCTCAAAAATTTCCTGCTGCAGACAGGGGACAAAATTTTAGTCGAGGCCAGTCCCTATGACGGCGTCTGGGGCATTAAGATGGCAGAATCCGATGAAAACGCACAAAATCCCCTCAAATGGCGCGGTCAGAATCTGCTCGGCTTCGCGCTGATGGAGGTCCGCGACGCACTCCGGGAAGTCTGCAAATCAGAGATTTCATGAGTCACCTGCACCGCACGCTGAGTCCGGATAAACATCCTAAATCATCTTTTCAGCGGCTGCGCGAATCGCATAGAAGCACTGTATCGTCTCACTCTCCTTCTCGATACCAGCCTTCATTGCAAGCAGCCGCCTCTTTCCGACACGGCGGTCCAAAAGAGCAAATATCCTGACAAGCATATCCTCGCTGACAAGACTCTTTTCAATATTCTGATTGTCAAATTCATGAAAAGCACAATAAAAGCAGCGCTGGTCAAACACCCCAAGCTGTATTGCGGTATCATCCATATATGCAAATTCTCTTTCCATGCGAAGTGCATATCTGTCATCCTTCGGAAAGAGGTGTGCCTTATACCAGTTATTCCAGTAACAGCCTTTTATGATCTCTTTCCCGTCCAGCCGGATTGCTGCCCGCCCTTCGTGGTCAGGGCTTTTGCTGTATGACGTCGCATAATACTGAATATGTCCCCGCAGCGAATCCGCAAGGTATTCCTGCTCTAATTTGTGCCTGATTCCAGACCAGGATGCCATCAATTCCCCTCCTATTGCAGGCCGCTTTATCCCCAATCACTTAATCCAATAATATCCTTGTAAAGCACTGTATGCTTCTCATCCAATCTCAGATTCTCATGATAATGTCCGCAGAACCAGTGCTGATACTGCAGCTTCTCTTCGATCTCATCAAAGTAGTCTGTCAGAATATCCTTATCCCGATTCCTTTTTTCCTTTGCTCCTTCACCGATTGGTTGTCCGGCAGCTAGAACATTTTCCAACTGATCCTGCATACGGCCTGACAAGCAGTGCGTTATGACATAATCCACCGCATAACCAGACTCGGATAAATTCCTTCGCCCCTCCTGCATTTCTGCAGCCGAAGGAAGTTCCTGTTCCCACCACGATACCCCTCTGACGCGGTAGGGCAGTCCGCTCTTGTTTGCGCGCCGCCGATCCCTGGCATAATCCGGCGAACTCCTGTCCAAAATGCCGCCCTGTATATCATGCGACGACGCACCGCCAAATGTAAAAAAGCGCTTTCCTTCCATCTCAAAAACCTGACCGCGCTCCAGCAGAATAATCTTATCCTCCACGATATGTCTTACCTTTCCTCCATGCCATGCACGCACAGGATACTCTGCAATCATATCGTAATTTTCGTGGTTGCCCTGCACCCACAAGATAGTAAACGGCAGCGCAGAAAGCCACTTTTTGTTGTATGTAAATTCTCTGTCCTGCGCCCACAGCAGTCCCATATCACCGCACAGGATCACAAAGTCATTCTCCGTGATATCAAACGGCAGCTGCATTCTCTGCTTTCTGGAAAATCTGCTAAAATCCCCATGGCAGTCACCCGTCAGATAAATCATATGTTAACTCCTTTTCATCCGCTTCGATGGAGCGTGTTTGAAAAATACCCTGGCACCCAAATCAGGTGTGTGAGTCGATGACCGTTTTGACCAGCTGCCATGCAATACTGCCCTCCCGAAGCAGACTGAGTGCATCCTCGAACTTCACCCACTCCGCAGCGTCCACTTCCCCGGACAGCGTAAAATCTTTCTTCTCTGCGACAGCCTTAAACCCGAGCATCAGCATTTCCTTCTTCTCATACGGATAACTCTTTACATACTCCACCGATTTCACATTCAGCCCTAATTCCTCGCCGATTTCACGCGCCACCGTCTCCTCGGCCGATTCCCCAGGCTTCATCACGCCGGCGACACATACATAGTTCGTCGCTGAGACATAGTTTTGCCGCAGCAGCGCAGCCTCACCGCATTCATTCACAACCGCCGCAATAACGCTTGTGGTGAACATATCCCACAGCGGCACCTCGCAGTTCGTACAGTACGGGATCACTCCCTCGTCACCAATCTCTTTCTTTTCCGCCTTTTTCCCGCAATAAGGACAATACTGAAAACGCACGGCATTACCTCTCCCTTCCGCAATAACAAACATTCTACCACTCATTAATGTTCGGTCTGGGCACTCTCCACCACTGTTCAAAGTCTGTCGTATACCTTGACAGCACATTTCCGATGTCGGTGGGAATCTCATAGGATGTAATCTGCAAAAAGTATGCAGCAAACGCATCGACCTCTGCCATCTCCTGCGTTTTTGCAGCCATTCTACCCAAAACCACCAGCTGGGCCGTCTCGTCGGATATCTTTTCCACAAATTCCTCCAGCCGCCTGTTGCTTGGAAACAGAATCTCATTTTCCTGTAAAGTCATGCGGTAAATACTGTAGATCACCTCGTTCACCGCATGGAGCTTCATATAGCCGTCAACCGGACATGACTTTAGAAAATAATAGTAATTCAACCAGAAATCCGAATAGAATGACAGCATTTTCTCCTCTTTTTCCTGCTTCTGGAAAACCGGAATCTTATCCACAATCTGCGGAATTTCCTCATCTTTTGTGAACAGTACCCTCGATTTCAGAAATGCATTTCTTGTCGGTTCACTCCCCTTTTCCGCCGCATCTGACAAAAATTCTTTTGTCAGATATTTTACTTCAAAATACCCGCCCTCGTAAGTGCAGTAT
>CAMWXA010000165.1 GCA_947178035.1 uncultured Lachnospiraceae bacterium
GCCACACCGTACAATAACTTCCCACATTGCACTTCCGGCAGAAACTCCTTTATTGCCATTTCAGGAACTAATCCCACGGATACCACGCTTAAATTATCCAGCTTAATTTTACTCATCACTTCCCTTTTGACACCATCATAGAAAAATCGCGCATCGTGCAGCCACCATATGACAGGAACTGCTGTATCCCTATCTGATAGAAATACATGATAATTTAGGGTATTACATATGATTAATGAAAAGGAATCTACCCATTTTGTCTCTTTCATTGTTGCAATCTGTAGATTTTCATCGATTATTATGGGAATATCTTTTTCGAATATTTTCTCCCGTAATGGTCCGTCAATCATTGAGGCGTATACCACCTCATAACCATACTTTTTCAAAACGACTGCCGCGTGAAACAAAGCTATCGCTGGCCCCCCTAATGTCAGATCATTTGACATCAGCAATATTTTCATTTTTAATAAGTTTTCATCTTTTACAATATTCTCAGCATTATTAAAGGATTGTATTGGCCTTTTCACAACATGTTCTGCCAACAATTGGTGCAGATCATAGAAGTGATAAATACATTTCTCGTCCACACCAAGAGCAATGAGCTGCTGTTTCATTGTTTTAATATGAAAACTTAAAATAACTACAACATCATAATCCAGTCTGATGCCTTCTACGGGCGGCAGTACTTCTATTCCATCAATGTGTGTATACTGTTTTTGTTCTGAATTATCAAGCAGAGCCACCACTTCCTGTTGGTCAAACCATTTCTTGTACCGGTTATAGTAGTCGCCTGTTCCAAATATTAAATACCGCATTCTTCCAGCCTATCCTTCTCGTCCAAACTCTGTAAAGAAGGAATAACCTCTATGCTTTTTCTCCACCACTACCATAGAATCATAATAGTGACAGGCTTTAATATAATCCGTATAAAAAGGCAAGCTGTTCAATTTGTCCAGATTTACAAACTGACTGTTCACACAATCCGCAAAGTCTTTACTATATTCTATAAAGGTATCTTTTTTCCTATACTCCCCGCCATATCTCGCAGAATAAGACGAATGACAATCTTCGCATAAAAACAAGCCATCTTCTTTTAATAATGGAAATAATGTTTCAAAGGTTAGAATTTGATGATCCACCACATGACTTCCATCATCCAATATGATATCAAATGGGCCCCACTGCTCCGATACTTGTACAAGAAAGTCCCTGTCTGCCTGTGATCCGATGCAGATATGTATATTTTCCTCTTCATATTCCTTGCATTTTGCGTCAATATCCATACCGACAACTGTTGCTTTCTCACCAAAATAGTCTTTCCACATTTGTAGAGAACCACCCTTATAGACACCAATTTCCAAAATCCTTACATCACTGTCAATATATTTCTGAAAAAATGTATGATACACTTCAAAATAGTGCCACCATTTGTTCATCACTCTATGCGGTTTTTGGAAATAAAATTCTTCCAGCTTATTTCTTGGGATTATTTTATCAGATATCAGACTATTGACCTCAAAACAATCATCACTATTGCATTTTAACTGGATACTGCCTAAATTTGACTTATCTGGTACAATCAGATCACTGGCTCTTATTATGCTGTTTTTTTCTATCCCATACTCTGTAATCAGCTGGTTTTCTATTATGTTGAAAGCAGCCGGTGTAACTGCTATTTTGTCCCATTCTCTTGACCTGATAATTTCCGGTGATTCTATCGTGTATCTCTGTTCAAATCTTTCCCCCCATCTCTCCTGGACATTGTCTACGATTCCTACAATCTGTACCCTATCTGATGCAGGGTTTAACCTGATAAATCTTCTTGCATTCTCTCCCGCGCCAAATAATACTATTTTCATCTTCCATTCTCCTAATCATTCATTTTCAATAATGTTCTTTGCTGCTTCATATATGTATATCAAGCTGACCATACAAATCCTGCAATAAAGTTATTCCTGCATCATGGCATCAATTATTTCTTCCAGACCAAAAATCTTACCATGATATTTCGTTTGCAATATATTTGCAATTGCAGTTGTATCATATGCTGTTATAATAATTGCATCTACATCAGGAAATATTTCTTCTGGACGATATATCTTATAATCATCCCCAAACTGTCCAACATATCTGTCAATCCCAAAGCATACCCTCACTTTCTCTCTTCTCAGCTCTGCAAGCAGATGCTTTCCCAATGCAGACATCCCATATATGGCAACCGTCCTAACCTGCTCCATTTCTAAAAACGCAGCAAAATGAACTCTGTTTTCTTCTTCTAAAAACAACCATTTATCCATTACCTGAAATAACCGTTTAAATTTTCTGGCGTCATAGTCCAGTCTCGCTATCTCTCTTTTGTATGCTTCTGCATGTTCAGCTGCATCGATTTTTTTTGAGGATATTACTGCATGACTTGCTGCATTTTTTACTGCTTCAAGATAGGCATATCCAAACAGTTCATCCGGCTCCAGATACATACCCTCCCCCCACTCGTTCCAAGCATTGATAAAAAGATACTCATTTCCATATGCCGCACTCTTCTCAATCAGTTTCCTAAAATTCTCCTGAAAAATCTCTGGTGACTGGTCGAGCATGCATTCTCCGCTTTTCCCCCTTCTAGGTGTATCGTCATATCCGGAAATACCGCAAAAATATGTTCTATATCCCGGAATTGGTTCCGAATTTAACACTTCCCTCCACGCATCCTCATACTGAAAACACCTGACACCATTTTGAATTTCTGCCTTTCCATTATCATTTAAGTGGTTCAAACTATTTCTCGGTTCATAGATCATCGCCGCATCCAGACTATCGTTTGGCGCATTGATACGTGCACCTATCAAATGCAGCCCCGGCAGTCCCGCCTCTACTGCCATCTGACGCCAGCACGCGGTCATTTCACGAATCGGCTGTATATCATTAGGACTGTAAAACACAAATACCGGTTTTCCGTCCAGTTTTATGTACCGTTCATCCTGAAAAAATGGCAGTAAGTACTCAAAATGCGCCTCCCATTGTTCATATCCGCCATAATCCTGCTCCATAAGCACACCACTTTGTACTTCTGTGCCGGATTTTTCATATTTTTCCGCCCAGACATTCCCACATATTCTGCTCCATGACCTGATCCACGGCTCGCTTGCCCAGTTAAAACAGAAAGGCATATCTATATCTTTCCATTGCAGAAGATTCTCTGCTGGAAGTTCCAGTTCCTTTTTTCCATCTTTGAAGTAATAATGATAAAAACAGAAACCATCAATACCATACTTTTTTGCAAGCTCCGCCTGCCTTTGCATTGTCTGCCTTGTATTTAAATCATAATAACTGCCCCCAAATGGAACTCTTGGCTCATTATGTCCTTCAAAATATTTTTCTGCCGTCCTTACCGAATCCCAGTCTGTAAACCCTTTCCCCCACCAGAGGTTATTATCCTCTGTTTCATAAAATTGCGGCAGATAGACCGCAAGCAATTTAGGCATTAAATTTTCATTCATTTTATACCCCTACTCCTTTTTCACGACCGCATACACAATCAAAGGATAATACTTATCATTTTCCTGAAAATCTCTAATATCCAAGTCTTCTCTGCAAAGTCCACTGATATGTGCCATGACTGTCTTCACATTTCCATAACTCCCGCATTCTGTAACTTCCAAGTCCGGTTCCGATGAAAACATTTTTCGCAATGCATCCACATTAAAATTAAAACAGCATCCATAAGCATCCATACACCTTCTTGAATTTTGTGAGATTCCTGAACATGTGACGAGTGCAGTCCCGCCTCTTTTTAACAGCCGGCTGATATTGTGCGCGGTGCTCTTCAAATCAAACAGATACATCAGAGTCTGTGTCAGGATAAAGCAGTCAGCCAGTTCATCTTGTATCCCCTCCCCTGTTTCCAGGTTTCCATTAAATGAGATGCCTTCACCGCGATTTCCCACATCCATGACAATGGAACGTATCAGTCGTTCCTCCCCGTATCTGAGTGAATATGTATTGTCCTCTATCTCAAGAACATCTCCCTTTACCAAATGCTTATATTCTTCTAAAAACTTCTCAATATAATATCTGTCAATGGGTGTACCTCTCTCTGTACCAAACTGTCTGCTGATCGGTTTCGTTTCCATCTGTGCAACTGCATTGATTAGCGGATATGTCCTTCTATAAGAAACTCTCAGAAATTCTCTCCATTCTTCCGTTCCGCTTATCCGCAGCTGTGTTGTATCATGAGTCGTACATGTAAAATAATATTTTGAAAATCTGATCTCCGCCAAAATGTGGTTTAGAACTTCTTCATTTTCAAAATAGGGCTCCATGAAAAAGGGAAAAACAATCCTTTCCGGACAGATTCCCAATTCCATCAACTGTCTCCACATTCCGATAAAATGAACAGACATCAGAAAAATTGGTTTTTCATCCAGTGAACCGACCTGTGCAGGATGAAAAATTTGAATGCCGGTATTTTCATAGAATTCCTGTGTATCCCTTTCTACTCTATTATCCAGAAAAGCAATAATATGGTATTTCTGTAAAAGCTTCTCTTCCTTATATGTGAAATATTTTCCTGTACCAAATACGATAATTTCCTGCATGATCTTCTCCTTCACTCCAGCAGCGTCCTCATGGAGATAACATTTCGATATCCCATTTCCGTCAATTCCCGATTAATTACTTCAAAATAATAAACCGCTGTCACAATGACCACATCAACCTGCAAAAGTGCCTGTTTGGAATTTCTAATTTCATGTGGATGATAGATTTGCAGTTCCCTGATTCCTGTCGTCTCTACTGTTTTATCCAGAACATATTCAACACACATGCCGCCCTGCAGGATTTCTTTACACAGGAGCTGTCCCAGCTCCGCATATCCATATACAACGATTTTTGTATAACCGCGCGCTCCCAATTCTTCTACGATATTTTGGCCTTTGATTTTACGATCCACCCACTTTGTCAGAATCCAATAAAATAAAATCTGTTTCTGCAGTCTTTCTTCCAGCTCGATGGTTCTATCCTCTGGACGGTCATCAGGCTTTCTGAAAAGATAAGCCTCAAGATATTTCCCCGGCTGCCTGTTTTGGATCGCCCTATACTCTGCCATATTCCTTGACAGCAGATCGTATGGCAGACTTGTAAGCTGCGATTCATGAAACCTAATCAGCTTCATTTTTTTATCTATAACATCCGAGATATCCAACATATGCGAAGGTTGTTGTAAAAGCGAATGCACCTCATACAAATATATCTCAATATGATATATTTTCTGATGCTGCAATGCGTTATATACACTCAGACATGCCGCAGTATGGTCAGAATGATTATCATAAACCCCCGTCACAAAGATTTTGGTATAACTTGAAAGCGGGATATTAACCAGACAGTCCGTATGCTGCATCAAAGTACCGTCTTCATAGTCCAGCATCCGGTAACACCTTATTCCAAGTTCCTCCATCTCTGCAAAAAACTCACGTTTTCTTATTTCTTTTTCTTTCTCCGGTGGCACATCTCCCTGTCCCTGCCTTCCGTCTGTCAAAACCAGCACTGTACACAGCTCCGGATAACATGCAAGAATCCCTCCTGTGCCAATGCATTCGTCATCTGGATGCGGTGCGACAATCAGCAGCTTGTCATGATTTTTAATTGTCAGTACCTGCATTACTACATCCCTACTTCTTTCTTAACCAAAGATTGGCACCGCCCACAAAGTTATCGAATACACCTGTCTGCTCCAGCTTTTTATTCCACATATCACAGAAAAATACGATTTCGTATTGTTCATTATTCATCAAAAAAGCCCTTATCAGATAACTTTCATTCCATACCCAGCCATTGCGCAGCCACTCTATCGGATACTCAAAATCCATCATGATATCATGAAAGTGGATATAAACTCCTGAGTTCAGTCTCGGCAAAATTTCAAACAATATCCTATTTACGTCTGAGTTCCGTTTCGCCATATGAGATGAATCAACAAACAGGATATCTCCTTCCATTAACTCATCAAACACTCCCAACTCTATCTCCTGAAGTTTTATTTCCTCTAGTCGTATGCAGTCTGTCTCCTTTAATATTTTCTTTAATCTTTGTGAATAAGGCTCTATAAAACGTAATTGAATCTCATTGTGAAACACATACTCATTTGTATCTAACATAACTGCCGATGATAGTCCGGAACCTATCTCAATAATATTTTTCGGTTGTGTCATCCTAATCATTCCATACAAAATTAATGCATCTATCACACCATACGTTGTATTATCCTCATAATATCTTCTTTTGCTGCCTGCGGCATTTTCCATATCTATTGCTTCATATAATGCCAGCATATACTTATAAACTTCTTCCTGTTTTGCCAAATTAAAGTCAATGTCTTTAACCCATGCTTCTTTATTCATATGTTCTGTTAAATCCGGATATGGACTGCCAAAATGCACCATCTCCTCAATCCGGAAATATCCAAATTTTTCACATTCAAGATAACTAAGACGCATAAGCAGACTCGCATACTCTGTTGAATATACATTGGTATATTTTACTTTTAAATCCTCATACAGCTTGTCACTATCCGACATACTAATCAGCAGGATATTGTTCTTTGTCTTCAATGCCAGTCCCTCTTTCATAGAATATATTGGGATTCCATCTATAAGAGTACCTTGTTTATTTGTGTCGTTATCAATAAAACCGATACAGGATACATTAAAATCATGCAGAATGCCTGCCACGATTCTTCCCCGTTCTCCTGCACCAAAAATTAACACCCCTGCGCCTTCTTTAAATATGCATTTCAAAAATAAAGTGTCCATTTTTCATTTGTCTCCTTACTCAAATCTCAAAATCCGACTTTTGCGGAAAAAGTTCATAAAGTGCCTTATTGATTTGCGTCTTGATTATCTCGAAATTGCCGCTGCCTGTTTCGTTTAAACTTATGACAGGATACTTCCTGTTTCGTATGGCCTCTGCCGCTTCCAGATAATTCTCCTCATCCACCAGAAACATCTTCCCCTGATATTTGTGTGGCACAAATTTTCCGGAACAAATCTGCCACATCGTTATCAGCCTTTGTGTTACATCTGAATATGCACGGAACTTATTGTGTGATGCCCTGTCCAAAAATTCCGGCTCCTTTTCCCATATCTCCTTTAAAACAGATTTCTTCATGGGCATCGCCTCATGGGGGTATACGAAGGATTCAAAGTTGTTCCAGAACTCCAGATTGACATTCTGCTGCAGGCGTTTTCCATAGACTGGCGAAAACCACTTATCACGATTTTCTCCGATAACCTGCCGCTTATCAAAATTACGGTTTAAAAGAACCATGTTATTGACACACGCATAGTTCATCTGCAAGTCCATTCCTTTATCCGCTTTGAGAATAAAATGTGTTTCTACAGCTTCTTCACAGGGCATAGCATTCTGAAAATAGTATTCCTGAGATATTGGCTGTACAGGAAAAAGGTCATCATTGAAAAGAATGAAATTTTCACTTAATTCTTCAATTCTGAAATAATTCATTTCTATGACATTCGAATTAAAAGTGGGTAAATACTGCGGCGGAATATAGTCACTGTGTTTTACAATCCTGATCTTCTCATGAGAAGTGTTCAGCCACTCTGGTATATGTCCCCATGTGATGAAAAAAATTTTATCTACCCAGGGTATGCACTTCTCAATTCCGCGAAATAAATATTGGAGATTATCCCATGATTGATAACGGACATTGGACACAGTCTTTGTTTTATCATACTTATTTTTTTCTGCCTGCCATATCAGGTCACTGCCATCAACCCACGGAAGGACAAGATCGATTTGTTCATTTTTCATTATGCCACCCCTTTTCTCCACATACTTACTCTATGTTCACAATTTTGCTCAAGATAGTTCTATACGCGCTCTAAAATTTGATTTAAGTACTCTGCATCGTTTACTTCCGCAATTTCAGCAGGCGGCAATTGTGAAACATATCTGTCAGGAATTGGTACCCTTTTTTGAGCACCTACACGGTACCACTCATAATCCATATCTATCTGCCCTATATCCACTGCCTGATAGCCTTTCTTCATTAAATCATAGACTAGTAGTTCTGCCGTTGGTCCTAGAATAACCAATATTAAGCACTCTTTTCTTACTTTCAACACCGCGCTTAAAATTTTGTCGTATTTTTGGAATGCGTTTTTAGTTGGTGTTAATATCCTTCTCAACGACTTTACATTATCAAATAAGTCATTTCCATATCCTGCTCTCGTCTTATCACCTTCCACAATGACTACATCCCGATTTTCCCAGACTTTTTTTATCAACGCAACTCTCTTCCAAGTGTCTTCGCGATTCTTATACGGAAAATAGGATTTAAACATATAGGCATCATAATATACCCTGTCTTTCTCTAACACCGACATATGATATTTTCTTGTTTCTTCATTCATATAACGGCGAATACCATCGGCATTATCATCTGCATATACATCAAGATTTCCATAGTTATTCGCAATACCTATCAATAGTTTTTCATCTCTTGCTGAAATTACTTCTAACAATCTTACTGCAAGTTCCGGATCATGATTTTGGAAAACTGGACTCTCTTTTCCAGCCATTATATCAAATTCACCATCGCCATACCGCACAAGTGAACATCCTCCGTTTACAATCTTGTCTATCGCTTCTTCCGTAGAACCCATCTTCGGAAATTGGTACAGATTTTTATGATACTTATCTATTATTTCATACCCAATATTATTAAACTTAGCTTTTATAATACTTTCAAGCTTTTCTACTTTCTGTTCCAATAAAATAATTTTCCATTTTTGCGCATCCAAAATATGGAAGTATTCTGAATTTTCACAATAAGTTTCATCAAAAAATACTATGATTTTAGCAAAGTCAGTGAAATGATTTAATTTCAATTGATATAAAATCTCATCATAATTTACAATAGAGATAATAATAA
>CAMWXA010000166.1 GCA_947178035.1 uncultured Lachnospiraceae bacterium
ATATTGTCGGGAAGTAATATTTTGATTTAGCAGAAGTATTTGCCGGGATGAGTGGAACGAAAGCATTCGCAACTCTGAATTTCCGTGAGAATCCACGCTGGGGTATCGCTGAGCCGGAGAACACAATTGAGCTTAACCAGCGGTTTGATTGGATATTATTAAAAAATCCTTATCCTGCTGCATATCCTGAGCTAAAGAATTGTATGTTATTCGGCACGAAAATTTCAAAAGAAACCAACCTTGCCGCAAGCGACCATTATGGTATAATGGTTGAAATAGAATTTTAGGAAAGTATTCTATAAGGTAATAAAAATAAGATAGCAGTGACAGCGTGAAAGCATATCAAATGCAATCGTTTCATATGCTCTTTGCGCCGTAAATCTATGGAGGAATGTTCAATGAAAAAACTTTTGTTTATCCTATCCCTTAATTTCTTATTTGTTTTCACAGCATGCTCAAATGTCCAAAGTTCTTCCGATAAAGAAGGAATTGCACCTTACGAATTATCGGAAAGGGAACAGGATTTGCTTGAAGCTTTCGGGATGTCCGACACTTCACAGATTCTTACATTCTACGCTCCCAAAGAAACACAGACCATTAATGTCAATGTCTACCGCCTTGCCGATGTCAATGTGTGGGAAAAAATTGGAGGCGGGGCTATTTCGAGCGGCGTAGAGAAAGACTCCTCAGAGTTACTCTCTGGAAGTTTGACAATGCAGCTGCGCGAAAACGATTGTATTGATATCAATATTAACTATGCTGGTCAATATTCTTTTCAGACGGAGCCTATTGTACCAGACCAAACGATTGTTGGTAGTACAAGAGGCTTTTTGGAATCGTTTCAGGAGATAGCGTTAAATACTGAAATTCCGATTGCCGTTATGGTATATGACAGTGGAACAGCGATGCAAAGCTACACTTCGCAAGACTATTTTGAACCTTCGAAATTTGAAGGAATGGATCTGGTTCAGGTTGTTACAGTAGTATTTTCTGACCAGTCGTTCTAATCTTTCATCTGTCCAGAAAAGAAATATCTGTATCGTATTACGCAGATATGTGTTGAAAGAAAATTATTCTGGAAAAAGTATTGACTGCACCCTTGGGGATTGGTTTATCATAAGGCTGAGAGGGGTGAAAAAAATGCTTGTAAATGAAGTTTGTAAGGAATGTAATCTGACGAAAAAGGCAGTGGAATACTATATAGAGCAAGGACTGATTGCGCCGTCGGTGCGGGAAAATGGATACCGCGATTTTTCAGACAGCGATATCGCCCGGTTGAAAAAGATTTCCGTCTTGAGGGGATTAGGGCTGTCAGTCGCTGATATCTGGGGTGTCTTGGAAGACCGGACGGCATCGTTAAATGACATATCCCATCAAAAGATTTTGCAGATTTCCGTTTTGCAGGAGAAGCAGAAACTGGTGCAGGAGCTTGCCGAAACACAGGACTGGGAGGCAGTGCAAAAGAAGCTGCAGCAGCTCCAAAGAAAGCAGTCTGTCCTGGAGCGTTTGAGAAATGCGTTTCCGGGTTATTACGGAAATTTTATCTGCCAGCATTTTGCGCTGTATCTGGGTGAGCCTGTTGAGACGGAGGAACAGCAGGAGGCGTTTGACACGATGATTGCCTTCCTGGATGGGATTCATTTTGAGATTCCAGAAGAGCTGCGGGCGTACTATGATGAAATAACAGTGGATTTTGATGATGGTATTCTCGAAAAGGTGTCTGCTGGCATGCGCAGTGCGGTATACGATATCGAGAGCTATATTGATGGCCACCGCGAAGCGATTGAAACCTGCATGGCCTATAAACAAACTGCAGAATATAAAATGTCACCGGCATATCGTCTGGAAGAGACGTTTAAGCAGTTTAACAGTACAAGCGGTTATAATGATATCTTTCTGCCGGCGATGTGTCGGCTGAGCAAGTCTTATCGGGAGTATTATGAGGCGCTGCAGACAGCGAATGAAAAATTTCTGCAGCAGTATCCAGAACTGGGAGGGGAGAATGCTCATGAGAGAACATCAAGTATTTAGGGCGCCGCTGATACCAGCGATTTTGATGATTACAGGATTGAGTCGTATATTGGATGACTTTTTGCTGTCGGCTTTGGTGGGTGTAGGAATCTATGCGGCAGCAGTATGGGCGGAGCGGATATGGAAAGAAAGATGACTGCTGCGTGGTCTGCAGCAGTCATCTATAAGGCATGGTCAATGACACTTTTTTGGAATTCTTCCATTTTTGCGATGATATCCTTTTTGAAGTCAACGATCTCTTTCGGCAGTTCTCCAAGGCGAAAGAGTGTATATTACACATAAATTCCTGAAACAGATATATGGACCGATTGTGCTGTCGACTGTATGGCAATCGTTTCCTTTGCGATCAGCTTTTTGACCTGATTGGAGGACAGTCCTAAAATTTCTGAAACAAGCTTTTCGGGGCGGATTTTCAGGTGATAGGGATTTTGCACTGCGATCAGGGTCCGGTTGTCATATACAGTTTCGTCCATTGTTTCCTGCAGTTGAATCAACTCATAGTTCCTTGTTTTCGTATCGATTTCCGCCTTGTTTTTCTGAAATAACTGATGATTTCTGCCATATTCTTCGGCGAGTTGTTCATCGTTGTCAAGAAAACGCTGGTATTCGCCTGCTGGTATGCTGGTATTTTTCTGCCGCTCATAAATCGTAAGGTTGAAAGTATGCCTGCATTTTTCACATTGGTAGATCAGCCATACATCAAGCTTGCTGCCGTTGGCGTTGACGCGGAACTTCCCCGTATTTTTGAACCTGGACTTTTGTCCACAGCCGGAGCAGCTGCGGCGTATCGTAAAAGATTGTGTTGGATTGATTCTGTATTCAATTGTTTTTAAATAGCTCATTTGCATCTCCTGTTGATTTGAACCAGATGCGCAGGCTATTACGGATCTGTTTTATTTGCAATAGCCGCGCTATGCAAAGCAAACGGGTGTAGTCATAAAAAAGTTCTCCTCTCATTTTCTTATTTTCGATTTATTATACCAGATTGAGTGAATCGCGGATGCCTTACATTTTTGTATAAAAAAATATGAGCAGAGAAAGATCGTTTCCTGCTCAGCCTGGCTGTGTCAGATATAAATGAAAGAGATGTGTCTTTTGTATGCAAAAACAAGATAATCAAAACTGATTTTGATTATCTTGTTTTTAATCGTTCAGATTTTGGAAATCAGAGTGTGCTGCTTATCGAAAGCTTTTGACCCAGTTAATCAGCGAATCGTGATATACATTGTCGGTGACATCTTTTCGCATCTGGTCAGTGACGGGGCCGTTTTTCTCCATGATAGCGAGGATAGCTTCCTGAAGTCCAGCAATCCGTCCGCGTTCGAAATCCTCTGAAGTCCCGGATTCCTTGACAGGTGATTCTGGTACAGAAGATTTTAATACGGGAGGTTCCGGTACAGGAGCTTTGTCTGGTGCAGCTTCATTCATAGGTACGCTGTTGGTGCTGCATGCAGGTGCTGTGTTTTCAGTAACAGGAGCCTGCACTGTCTCGGATACAGGTGCGGCTGTATTTTTCACAGCGTCTTCCACATGGAGCGTTACAGGTGTCACGTCGGAAAGCTTGTCGGCGGTTTTGTCTGTGACAGGCAGCCAGATTTCGCCGGAATTTGCCTTTACATTGACGCAGATAGTGCCGTTTTCCACGCGGACTTTCTGACCAGAGAGCGCTCCGATATACTCCGCGGCATTTCCGACGGGGACAGTCATGGTGAAGTCACTGTCGTCATTGTTGACGGTGACAACCACACTTTCCCCTTCAAAGCTGCGCGAAAAAGCGTACTGACGGTTCATCAGTTTTAATTCTCTGTAATCGCCGTAGGACAATGCCTTTGACTGCTGTCTGGTGCGTCCAAGTGCTGCAATCAGCGCTGTGAAAGAATTGTCTGTCAGGGCATTCTTGTAATCGTCAAGGTTGAGCGCGGGCCGGAGTGAGGCGTCGGAGAACTTTTCTTTTCTGCCTTCAATGCCAAACTCGGAACCGTAGTACAGCGAAGGGATTCCTGGAAGTGTGTACAGCAGAATGTGCACTGGTGTAAAGTGCGCCTTGTTGTTAAGTTTTGTATAAATGCGCTCCACATCATGGTTGTCCACAAAATTGTAAAGTTTGAAACCATTTGGGTTATTGCTGCCCATCTCGTACAAACGCTTTACGGTATGTGCAATCTCAAAAAAGTTGTGGTCATTGTTGCCGGAGTAAAGGGCTTTATGCAGCTGATAGTTCGTGACGGAGTGCAGTGTCCCTTCGTTCACCCAGCGGGAGTAATCCCCATGAATCACTTCCCCCATCAGCCAGAATTCCGGTTTCACCTCGTTTGCGACATGTCTCAGCGCTTTCATAAAGTCAAAGTCGAGCACGTCGGCTGCGTCGAGGCGGATTCCGTCAACGTCAAACTCATTTACCCAGAAGCGGACAACATCACAGATATAATCTTTCACTGCGGGATTTCGCTGGTTGAGCTTTACGAGCAGATTGTATCCGCCCCAGTTGTCATAGCTAAAACCGTCGTTGTACTCGTTGTTTCCGCCGAAGTTGACATTGCAGTACCAATCCCTGTACTGGGATCCTTCGCGTTTTTCTTTAATGTCCTTAAAGGCAAAGAAATCGCGGCCAGTGTGGTTAAAGACGCCGTCAAAGATAACCCTGATCCCTTTTTTGTGACATTCAGCCACAAAATTCTTTAAGTCCTGATTGTCTCCGAGACGGCTGTCGAGTTTCTTGTAATCCGTGGTCTCGTAGCCATGTCCGACGGACTCGAACAACGGACCGATATAGATAGCGTTGCAGCCAATGCTTTTGATATGGTCGATCCATGGCAGCAGTGTGTTCAACCGATGCTCCGGCTCACTGTAAACGTTCTCCTTCGGCGCTCCTGTAAGTCCCAAAGGATAAATGTGGTAAAAGATAGCTTCATCGTACCAAGCCATTTTGTGTCCCCCTTTAAATCGTAGTATTTTCCTTCATTAACTGTGTGATACTGCAGTTATGAATTTCCAAACTTTAGTATATCACAGATTTGACAATTGGTCAAAAGTGACAAAGGGGATTCGAAAAAATAAAAATAGGAATCATGGTTTGATTCTTTGAATGCACATACAATGTAGAATCTAATACTGGACGGAACTATTTGGGTTATATTGAATGGCTTTTTCCCCCATTATATCTGCTTCATGCTCTAAATCACCATTGTTATTAATGTTAACACCGCTCAGCTGCATGGTTGGTTTAACACGTCTTTGCTTCTGCTGAACAACATGCCATGCCTCGTGTGGCAGATATTTCTCCTGACCTGAAGCAATGTGAATGTCCGTTCCCTGCGTATATGCGAGTGCCTGCAATTGTGCTGGATGTGAAGAGTTATAGTGTACCTTTACATCATCCATGCTAATTCCTGATAAATGTTCTATTCCTGCTTTAAGGTTGTATGGGAGTCCGGTATTGCTTTTTGAGGTCTTTTTATTTAATTTAGATGTTTTCGGTTTGGCTATTTTATCTTGTAACATATAATTTGCCGAATGGTTAAATTCGCTCCTTATCTAAATTTGAATTGTAGCTGTGTATTGTTCTCTAAAGATATTTTTTCTTTAATTCTTTGTCACTGCTCACTTCCCGTCTGATTTTAGAGTCTGTCTCTGATCTCGCTGTGGAGCTGCTGCAGCGATTTGACATCCGCATTTCCGTTTTTCTGGACATATAGGATACCCTTTGCGGTGGCTCTTGCCCCGGCGATTGTGGTCATGTATGGAATCCTGGCCTTGATCGCAGCTTTTCGGAGATAGCTGTCATCATGAACGCTGTCTTTGCCGACGGGTGAATTTACGATCAGGTCAATATTGCCATTTGTGATGAGGTCTAGTATGTTTGGGCGGCCCTCATAAAGTTTTCTGACAGGTTCTGCATCAATGCCAGCTTCTGTAATCGCCTTGTAGGTTCCTCCGGTTGCAAGAATCTCAAATCCTGCCTCTTGAAACAGCTTTGCAATCTCAATAACTTCCGGCTTGTCCTTGCTGTTGACAGAGATCAGTACCGTCCCGCCAAGCGGCAGCTGTGTCTGGGTTGCCTCCTGCGCCTTGTAGAAAGCCTCGCCATAATAGGGCGACAGTCCGAGCACCTCGCCTGTCGAGCGCATTTCTGGTCCGAGTACTGGGTCTACTTCCGGGAACATGTTGAACGGGAAGACCGCTTCCTTCACGCCGTAGTACGGAATGTCCTTCTCCTTCAGATCTGGCACGGGAGACGGGCGTGAGGTGATCTCCGATGTAATGATGTCGGTTGCAAGCGGCACCATGCGGATATTGCACACTTTGGAGACAAGCGGCACCGTACGCGATGCGCGCGGGTTGGCCTCGAGCACATAGACTTTTCCTTTTTCGATTGCGTACTGCATGTTCATCAAGCCTTTGACGTGCATTTCCTCTGCGATTTTCTTCGTGTATTCCTTGATGGTCGCCACATTTTCTGCGGTGATATGCACGCTTGGGATAATGCAGGCGGAGTCGCCGGAGTGGACACCCGCAAGCTCTATGTGCTCCATAACTGCAGGAACAAAGGCGTGTGTGCCGTCGCTGATCGCGTCCGCCTCGCACTCGAGCGCGTGATTCAGGAAGCGGTCAATTAAGATCGGTCTGTCAGGAGTCACGCCGACGGCTGCATTCATGTATCCAGCCATGCTCTCATCGTCATACACGACCTCCATACCGCGTCCTCCTAACACATAGGATGGGCGGACCATAACCGGGTAGCCGATTTTCTGGGCGATTTCCAGCGCCTCCTCAACGGTCGTGGCCATACCGGCTTCCGGCATTGGAATGCCAAGCTTGTCCATCATGGAGCGGAATAGGTCGCGGTCCTCTGCAAGGTCGATCACAGAAGGGGGCGTGCCAAGGATTTTCACGCCGTTTTTCTCGAGTTCCGACGCCAAATTGAGCGGTGTCTGACCGCCGAACTGCGCGATGACGCCGAGCGGTTTTTCTTTGTGGTAGATGCTGAGCACATCTTCTAGTGTGAGCGGTTCAAAGTAAAGCTTGTCAGATGTATCGTAATCGGTTGAGACAGTTTCCGGGTTACAGTTCACAATGATGGTCTCAAAGCCAAGCTCCTTCAATGCCAGTGAGGCGTGAACACAGCAGTAGTCAAACTCGATGCCCTGACCGATTCTGTTTGGTCCGCCGCCGAGGATCATGATCTTTGGCCTGTCTGTATGGACGGGGTTTTTGTCCTGGACAGTCCCTCCGGCCATGGCATTGTAGGTGGAGTAGTAGTATGCGCTGTCGGGAGTGCCGCTCACATGAACGCCTTCCCATGCCTCCTCCACACCGAGTTCAATTCGCTTGTTTCTGATAGTATCTTCCGAAATTTCCAGAATCTGGCTCAGGTATTTGTCAGAAAAGCCGTTTTTCTTGGCAGAAATCAATGCTTTATCAGACGGAAGTGAGCCTTTGGATCTGACAAGTGCTTCCTCCTCCTCGACGAGCTCCTGCATCTGCCTGACAAAATAGTGTTTTACTTTGGTGATGTCATAGATTTCGTCAACGGTCGCACCTTTTCGCAGCGCCTCGTACATGATAAAATGGCGGTCGCTGGAGGGATGCGCGAGCATGAGCAGCAGCTCTTCTTTTGTCCTGGTGTCGTAGTCCCTGGCGTGACCGAGTCCGTATCTGCCGGTCTCGAGGCTGCGGATTGCTTTCTGGAATGCTTCTTTGTAGGTCTTGCCAATGCTCATGACCTCGCCGACAGCGCGCATCTGTGTGCCGAGCTTGTCCTCGACACCTTTGAATTTCTCGAAAGCCCAGCGCGCGAACTTGATCACGACATAGTCGCCGTCGGGAACATACTTGTCCAAAGTGCCGTACTTGCCGCACTCAATATCCTTCAGCGTCAGTCCGGCTGCAAGCATGGCGGAGACGAGCGCGATCGGGAAGCCGGTTGCCTTGGATGCAAGCGCGGAGGAACGGGAAGTTCTGGGGTTGATCTCGATCACGACGATGCGGTCCGTGACGGGGTCGTGGGCAAACTGCACATTGGTGCCGCCGATCACCTGAACGGAATCTACGATGCGGTACGCCTGTTCCTGGAGCCGTTTCTGGAGCTCCACGGAGATTGTGAGCATCGGAGCGGAGCAGAAGGAATCGCCGGTGTGGGTTCCCAGAGGGTCAATATTCTCGATAAAGCAGACTGTGATCATGTTGCCCTCGGCGTCACGCACGATTTCAAGCTCCAACTCCTCCCAGCCAAGGATGGACTCCTCGACGAGAACCTGTCCGACAAGGCTTGCCTGCAGGCCGCGCGCGCAGACCGTTTTTAACTCTTCCTTATTATAGACGAGTCCGCCGCCCGCACCGCCCATGGTGTATGCCGGACGCAGAACGACGGGATAACCGAGCTTGTCGGCGATGGCGAGTGCCTCCTCGACACTGTAGGAGACTTCACTCCTTGCCATCTCAATGCCGATGGCGTCCATGGATTTCTTGAACTCGATGCGGTCCTCGCCGCGCTCGATGGCGTCAACCTGCACACCGATTACCTGCACATGATATTTGTCAAGAACGCCTTCTTTGGCAAGCTCTGCACAGAGGTTTAATCCGGACTGGCCTCCGAGGTTTGGAAGGAGTGCGTCCGGGCGCTCCTTGGCAATAATCTGCTCTAAGCGGCGGACATTTAACGGTTCGATGTAAGTTACATCTGCAATCTCCGGGTCGGTCATGATGGTTGCGGGGTTTGAGTTGACTAACACAATTTCATAACCAAGCTTCCTGAGGGCTTTGCAGGCTTGTGTTCCGGAATAATCGAACTCACACGCCTGTCCGATAATAATCGGACCGGAACCGATGATCAGGACTTTGTTGATATCATTTCTTTTCGGCATAATAAACCTCCATTTACAATAATATATATC
>CAMWXA010000167.1 GCA_947178035.1 uncultured Lachnospiraceae bacterium
TCATACATCATAAAAGGCTTTGAAGTTTGAGCGGTAATTTTTCTACAGTTCCTTATTTTCATTTCTCGAATTGATAGTTCCTTTGCTTTATTTCCCTAAATTTCAATATATTTGCAGTATCATCTGGCATTCATTTCTAAACACTGGATTGAGTTCATCGGATTGTAAATAAAATACTCTTGTTTCTGCATTGTATCTGCATAGCTGTCTTTTCCTTCAAATTCGTCTATGACTGCCTTTTCTTCTGGAAGCATTTCATCATATGTTTTCTTTCCATATCCGGGTGGTAGCCATTTTTTCTGCTGGCTTCCAAAGATATTTAGTTTTTTTAATAGTTCCTCATTGGTAAATTCAATATGGCAGGTTCCCTTTTTATAAAATGTTACATAAAAATATTTAAGTTGTATTTTTCGAGTCTGCCCTGTTTCTTTCGCATATCTTAAACACGATTCCATATTATATCCATCTGTCAATCCACCATCTAGATAATTCAATGCCTTCTCAATATCTGCTAACTGAGACTTTATATTGTAATCTGGCTCAAACTTTCCGCTCCATTTACTAAAAGCATTCATGTAAGGCAAAATGACTTTTTTATTGATATACCATGCTTTGTTTGTTTTCCATCCATTATAATAATGGATGTTATTTTGGAGTTCATCACTGTAAGCATATTGATGTGACAATTTATCAAACAACTCAATAATACAGTCCTCAATTCCTTTCACCAGATTCCTGCTCATTTCTACTTGTATCGTCTGAATATTGTATTCAGAAAAATCATAATCTACAAGCTCGGCAACTTGATTATAGTATCTATTAGATAGATTTGATGTCATTTTTCCAGTGAATTTCGGATTGTTAAACAATGCTGTCCAGTATTTGCGCCTGACTTCCTTAACAAAAGCATTTGTAGAAAGAGGTCTGTCATGAATTTTCATGATCAATATCGGCTGATTATACGAACTGTCTTTTAAATCCTGCAGAATATAAGGAGCCATTGCTTTATATTCCGTGATCAGTTTTATTCCAGCTTCAACCTCCATATTATACTTCTGCACAGCTGCTTTAATAAAATCGTTGGGTGCCAGATCTGCCATATCCTGATATAAATTTTCCTGATATGTTTTCTTTCTCAAATCTTCATATATAAAACTTTCCTTATTTTCTTCTGGAACAAATACTTTTACTACAGCAATTTTAACCCCTGTAGGACGTTCTGCTGATAAGAACTGCCCTTCCATATACTCAATTTCCGCATTGATTTTTTCCAGTCTGGAAACAAGATCCTTCCTCTCGTTTGTATATGGATTTCTGATTGTTTCTGCATTTAAAATACAAATGATTCCAAAATTATCCTTCTGAAGAGATAAGGCATGCAAAAGGTGTCTGCATCCATCACTAAATGGTGGATTCATTATGATTAAATTATAGTGCTTAAAAGTATGAAATGTTAAAAAGTTATTATGTATTACTCTTAGTTCTTTTCCTTTCAGTGTCTTTTGAAGATTATCGTCAATCTCTATGCAGTCAATATCCAAATCATCACGATATGTTTGATTTTTATATTTCTCTTTTATGTAATCTGCAATATCACCTTTGCCTGCAGATGGCTCCAGCACTGATTGGATCATTTTCCAGTCTATTCCCTCCGTAATTTTGTCTAATAACTTTCTTGGTGTGGGATAAAATTCTTTGGGCAACATTTTATTTTCCTCCTCTTAATCAAAAAGCATTTGAATATTTATTTCTCCAAATGCTTTTAGTATTTTCATTTATTCTGTGTTAGCTTCGCTTTTCCTCAAACTGATAATTTAGCAGTTATAGCAGCTGGAATAAATAAATTTGCTTTCATTTTATTCCAGCTGTTCATTTATTTCATGCAGGGAGAGCTTTCCATAGATATTCCATTTTTTATTTGCGATACCTTCCGCTTTTTCCAATAAGACAAACTCTTTCCAAATATCGGGATATGTTCTTTTCATTTCTTTCAATTCTGCTGACTTCGCATTTGGGCAAAACCAGCATCCTCCCCGTTTTGATAACTCATAACATGGACTGAGCAGACCGTATTCGCTACATTTTTCCATTGCCATTTTCTGTGAATATCCATATTTTTCAAGCAATGATACTGCGTTATCCTGTTTATGCAGGCTGTCAAGTCTTTTTCTTTCTTCCGGACAGATTCCAATGTATTGAACAATCTGGTCATCTATGGTTGACAGGTAATCATTTATTGCCTTTTCCTTACAGTCCCGTTTAATGCCGCATGATCTTGTATGTGGAAATCCAAAACGTAATCCCTTGTGTTCTTTATGTTTTGTGGGATTTTGAATGATATGATTGAAAAAGCCCAGATAATCTTTTGAAGATCTTAGTATTACAACCTGATATCCCCATGATTCAAACAGGGGTTTCGCTGTATCTTTGATAAATGCTATATGCTTCAGATTCTCCCCGCTAAATCCCCGTTTATGGTCATACATGACTTCTGCAAAAAGTATGATATCCAACGGTTCATTATTTTCATGCGCCAGGATGATTGATGCAGTTGAATCTTTTCCTCCACTCCAACTACAGATACATTTCAACAGAACTATGCTGCAGCATAATCCTCTGCCTCTCGACTTCGATTAGAAAGTCAGCTTTCCCCAAGTGCTTTGGCATTTACATCAGTCACAACTCGCTATCCTGATAAGTCTTATACCGGTGCAGCCTCCATTCTGTTTTTATGATCAATCATCTCTTTGGCACGTCTTTTTTCAATCTTTGTTTGCTGAAGCATGCGCCTCCACTCAGCGACTTCTTTTTTGTTCCCTATATCAATGTTATACTCGATCATGCAGTTAATCAGCTCTATTGATTCATCATAATCTGACAATTTCATATTCTCATTGATTCCAAAACATTCACAGCCGATAAAATCTGCTATGAGCTGCTTTTGTTCATAGACTGCATCTGCTTTGTTCATAGCTGTAGTCCTCCCATTCATTAAAAGCGGCACCTGTTTACTTTTTAATAGGCACCGCTTTTGTTTATTGTATTTTGATATCACTGTGTGCATGATTTTAACTAAATTTCCAGCTATTGATGCCGTAAAGATTATGACTTTTCCTTGTCAGTGTATATCTGTCACACTGGTTCATGTCACAGCTTTTTTTGATTGCACGCCGCATCCCCCTTGATGTACATCTTTTTGCAAACCGCTTAAATCTGATACCTGCCAGTCGGTTTTTATGATACATACCCATTTTTCATCTTTCCTCTCTTAAAAACTCTGGTTTAAATGAACTTCCTGATATCAGGATGGTTTTACAGGAATAATCGTTTGATTTATACTGCATAATGTAAACTCTTTTCCCGCACTTTCCGGATCTCCAGACGATCTACCACTAATTTCTTAACTCTCCTGACCTCATCTTCATCATATTCTTCATCGTATGTGATTTTTAACTTTCCACCAGCGATTACAGAACAATTATTCTTAATATCGTACTTACTGTCTGCTATCCAGAATCCCACTGTAAGAACTTCATTGTAACTATCACCTGAAAAACAAACATTGATCTCCTCATTCTGAAAGAAATCGATATTCCGGTTATTAATTTGCATTGGTGCACCATTTTTAAAATAAATTGTAAGATTATACAGTTCCTGAGCCAGATTAACTATGTTTAAGTCCTCAATCGCATCATGAAAACTTTCGCCATTGTTTATCTCAAATGCAATAGCCCTGAGACAGTCATAATTGAGATCAACTTTTCTTGAAAATGAAATGATGGACTCAATCTCGTTATGATGCACGCTTTCCAGTTTGTCACACAGATATGTCCTGATCTCATCTGCTGATGGATAATCGAAACGAAAATGGTAATGAAAGCGTCCCGGGCGGTTTACTATGAAATCGTTCAACTTCCGGACATCATTGCAGGTAACAACAAACATCTTTTTTCCCTGCGTCATCCCGTCAAACAGCCCAAGCAGAGCCGCCTGCGGTTCAACTTCTCCCTCTGCTGGTTTGACATCGCCAAATGTCTTGTCAAATTCGTCAAAGAGTACCATTACATTCTGGTCAATCGTCTCTATGTAAGATGCGATTCCCGGAATATACTGGTCAACCACAATGAGTGGTATGCCACTCTTTACTGCTTCCTCTGAAAGAAGTCTGGCAAACATTGATTTTCCAATCCCTTTGTACCCACTCAGAATCACCCCTAAATTCCGATCAAACTTTTCATATGAATGCAGGACTTTTTGTACCTTTTTCATACGATCTCCATAGATTTTATCTTCATTTACCTGAATATTTGCATACTCATCCAGATAAAATCCTGTCATTTTCGCAAACCTTACAATGTATGATCTGGCAGGCAGCTCATTGTAAGTCGTCACGGTATCATTGTATATTTCGACCTTTGTTCCTATTTTTATTGCTTTCATAGATTTCTCCTTTATCATTATTATTTGATTATACAATGCAAAATTTATTCCTTATGCTATGCGTTTTGCCCGCTTAAACTGTTCAACAAAATCAGTAACATCAGATTCCGGTGTTTTGTTGCTGAATCCTCTTACCTGTACAATTTTGTCATTTTTGACCTCTACTGTTACATAAGGTTTATCCGGTGCTTTTTTTCTGCGGATAAACAGTATCACTGTCCTTCCTTCTGCAACCTGCGGGACATAACTGCCGACGCAGTGATGAAGGGCTTGTCCTTCATAGATAATATCCTGTCCTGATTCAGGAGCTTTAATCAGAAGAGCGTCATTACTGAAATCATACTTATCATGCATATCCGGCAGTAGTTCTGCAATCATTTTACATTCTTTTTCGAGTTTTTTACTCTGTACGTTTACTGCAGCCTTATCATGCGCTTTTTTGAAGTTTTTGGGATATAATACGACATCAGAAGTCATATCATAGTTGAGGGTTTCACAGTTACGCAGATAATCAAAATAGTCTGGAATAAAGTTGTTTCTTTCTGATTTTTTAGGGCTCAGTCTGTCAAGATATTTTGAAAGTTTCCGTAGCCTGCTGTCGGACAAAGCAAACGCACACTCTTCCCTCCCGCTGTATTCTTCTGCAATCCTGAGTATTTCACTGACGGAACGGTTTATGTCTGTCGCTCTATTGTATGTTTGGACGATATCCAGTTCACTGCTGTTAATGTTTAAATCACGGGCTTCACGAAGCTGCACACGGTTTTTCAGCCTGAGTATTTTTATAATTGACCGTTCATCCTTATCAAGCTGGGAAGTCAAATGATATCTTTCCCTGCCCATATGGTCGGATACGAGGTTATAAAAGCCGTATTTGGTTATTGGTTCGAGAACTGGATTTACTGCGAGATATTCAGGATATTTTATATGCATATAGCAGGATTTTGCAGAACTGGCTTTCATAAACTGATTCATCTGTTTCCAGCCCTGTAAGTACGTGTCCATGCCGGAAGCGCGCAGTTCTTTTGCCAGACCAGCTTTATGAAGCTTACCCTTTAAAAAGAAATGATGGAATCCTTCCGGGTTAAACATGCTGCTCTGTGGAAGGCACCAGCGTATTGCTCCATTATAATAGTACCACTCGTAATCACGGACACTATGTTTATCAAAATCAATGATTGTCCTGATTACTTCCTGCACAGTGATTTGTGGAATTTGTGAACTGTTATAATCATACTTAATATGAAAATATCTTGCGATCAGGACATGATATGCGTACTTTTGTACCAGTACTGCCATTCCCTCATCATAAGTATTGTAGCGTTGCCTTTTTAACTCTGATTTGTACCTGATTTTTTCGTTGCATCTGAGGCATTTACCAGTCTCTTTATCTTTGAATTTTGGCAGATCTGACAGTTTCATCTCTGATCCGCAGCAGGAGCATGTTCCAATATCTTTTTTTCTGTCATAAAAAATGTAATGTGAATGTGACATCGTTTTTCTGACAGTATTTTCAAATGATTTTGGAACTTTCCTTACCCTATGCATGATATTGTTTATTTCAGCACACTTTTTGTCCTTACGGAGCTGGCAGCGTACTTCAGAACGCCAGTTGTCGTATCTTTCGATCATATAGTGTACCGAATGCCCATCGCTGTCAGGACTGATATACCTTTTCAATTTTCCTGCCTCTTTTTCAGTTGCTGTTATTGTGTCCCTGTATTGTAAAATGTTTGTCAGATACCCGTCGGTAATCTTATTGGACCGTACATTGTACAGGCGGGCGTTATGCTGTTTTATAAAGTATCTGTAAAACAACAACACACTTCCATCCGTATCTTTAGCGAAAACATTGATTACTATATTGCTTTTTACTTTTCCCGAAGTAACAACAAAAACATTGTGATCCGCATTCTGTAGTGCGAGCATTTTTTCCTCACGCGTGATTCTGGGCATGGGAAGCGCCCGTATTTCCTTATTTGTTAACATATTATTCACCACCTATATTAGATTAAAAAGATTCATCTGGCCATCAAGGGTATCCGCAAATTCCATCTCCAGCTCAACAGAGATTCCAGTAGTGACTGGAACAGAACGATTATTCTGTGTTTCATCTGACACTGGGTCCGTTTTTTCACAAACTGCCATAGAAACAGCACTGTCTTTAGCAGGCCCGCTCTGGGCGGCAGTAGTCTTTGCAGTTGGTTTTTTAGATTTATCGGAGTCCCTTTTTCTGAGTGATTTGATTTTGGATGTGATTTTCTTCTTTTTCTCCTCATCTGGCAAATCAGCCCAGCCACTCTGTTTACTCAGGATGTCAAGTGCATTTTTGCGATATCGGGCTTCTTTTGCTTCTGCTTCCTTTTGCTTTTGTTCTGCTGCTGCACGTTTTGCCCTCTCTTCCATTACCACCTCTCTGTCATCAAGAAAATAGTATTCATGCACCCATGCATACACGACTTCTTCCGTTAAACAGCAGGATGCTGTCTGGCCATGTTTTAAAGCCATTTTTTCAGCTTTTGACCATATGTACTTCAGCATGCGTCCCGCACTCTTCCATTCAAGTGATAAGGCTGCGTCAAATTCCGGATTGCTGCAGCTTTCCTTTTCAATGAAATTACCGATAGCGCCAGTCATAATTTTATACATGGCAACTGCTGCGATTTTGTCCGGTGAGTTATGGGATTCTTCCTTTTCTGTGTTCTCGAGAATTTTGTCTATCTGGGTTTTGTAATCTGAAAACATATATTTCCTCCATTTCATATATTATTGTCTGCTGTTATGCTGCCCTGTAAATTACACTGCTTTATCTGCCAGTATGCATTCCACATATTTGTCAGCGTATTCCCTGGCTGCTTTTGTAAATTCCGTTTTCAGGGCGTCTTCATCAGCGCTCCTTGTGATCTCGGCAAAACGGTCATGGCTGTTATCGATTGTAGCCTGGATGATCTGTGTTAGCCTTTCGCCTTCCTTTGTATTGGGCAGAAACGGAAACATTTTTCTGAGTGCTGTCCCAAGCTGCTCCAGTTCCATAGAAACAGCTCCAGAAATGAGCTCCGAAAAACTCTTAAAATATTTTCCGCCTGTTTCAAGTGCTTCGGGGATACCATTTGTCTGACAAAAATCAATATTCTTTTTGATCAGGTCAAATTTTCTGTCAATCTCCTCAGAAATGCGGGGTTTCTTAACTTCATTTTCCATACGATTTTTCTCCTGTTCTGTTATTTTTTTGTATTAAAAAAACAGGAAGCTCTACAAAATTAGTTCCTGCTTTTATGCTTATACTTTGTGATATTTTGGGCCTCTCTACGCGGTTTCGTACTCCATGATAATCCGGTTTGTGTTCATCAGCATCATTTTGACGAAGAATTCCAGATAGATATCCTGAAACTGTTTTTTCGCCTCGATGTATCTCGGATTGATTATCTGGATAAAAGAATCACTGTTGTCTGTTGTAACTTTTACACTTTCAAGATAGATAATGAATTTGTATATTTCGTTCATGAACTGCGGTTCAAGAATAATTCCAGCCTGCACCAGCTTGTCACATACTGTCTGCAGATCCGGATCAACAGCATCCCCGATAGGGATTCTGTTCATAACATGATAATCAAGTACTGATTTTAAATCCCTGATGTATTGAAGTATATATTCTTTTGTCATTTCTTCCTCTCTGGTAAATTTTGAATACCTTCTATTGATATAGATTGATGATTATACGTGAATCAAAAAAATAACCGGCTGCGATAAGCAGCAAGAGTATTTAATTAAATATGAAGTCCAAGTCATTAAAAAAGAGGATATACTATGAATCATAGCTGCCCTCTTTCTGCCCCCTGTCTATTATTTACTCCAAACATTTCTGCAACTTCATCATTACACTCATCCAGATCATATCCATCTGCAATAAGCATTTGTTCCTTTATAATACCTAACTTACGTCCCTTATCCTGTATTACTGTCTCCATTAAATGATTTCTGCTGGTTTATTGCACTGCTGTATCATATCATGACTGTCGCCAGAGAAACCATCTAATGTTTGAACCATATGATTCTGCCAGGCTGACAATATAAACACCTTCCTATTCACAACTGCTTTAACTTTTTTTCAATATACCAGCGAACAATTCCAACATATGGCTCCATATATTCATTTTGCTCCGAATACATCCTTTGCATCTTTTCTAAAAAAATCCGCTTGTTTTTCTTATCTTTATATGGATGCAACAGTTTCTGAAATTGTCTCAAAGCCGTTTTTCTCCCCAGTAATGGTACACCATTTTCATAATTCAAATTTAAGCACTCATGAATATCTTCTTCCGGACTCGTATATCCTGAATGATATCTTCCAATACTATCCTGATATTCAAATTTATGTTTCGTAGTATCAGAC
>CAMWXA010000168.1 GCA_947178035.1 uncultured Lachnospiraceae bacterium
GTCTTAACCTCAAACAGTTTTTCTTTCATAGCTTTGCAGTCCTGTTCCAGCTTGTTTACCGCCCTTTTAAGTGACTGTTTCAGCCCTTTCTCTGCCTCACGTTCTTCCATCTTATGAAGCTGGTCTTTTGCCGTCCCCAGTTCCTCTAAGACCGAATCCATCTTTTTCTCCATGACATCGACATACGCTGCCATTTCAAATATGCTGTTTGCAGCCTCTTTCATATTGTTCTTGCGGAGCAGTTCCATAAGTTCCATAAGGTTCTGTTCCTTTGTAAGCTGCATATTTTCTGTCATTTCCATATTCTTATCCCTTTCCGCAGGGCGGTTTCCCGCCCTGCCCTTTCATATTTTATTGGTATAATACTGCTTAACGGAACGGCAGCGGCTCCCCGCTGACCTTCATAAAGCCCCTGTCGTCGTTCTGCATCTGCTGTGAGGCACGTTCCTGTCCTTCCTGCATTGCCTGTTCCTTTGCCTGCTGGTAAGTTTCAAGCACTGCATCGTTGAGCTTTTCCCTGAACTCCTTTGTGATCGGGAAACATACATCCCTGTACTTATTGCCCGCCTTATAAGACGGCATTGCCACGAACATTCCGTTCTTACCCTCCACCACGCTCACATTGCCTACCGCAAAGCTGTCATTCAGCACGATGCTCGCAAGACCGACCATGTTACTGCCCTCACGCTCAAATGGCGTTACCCTTACCATGAACTCCGGCTCGTCCGGTTCGTCAGCCTCCATCTTGACCTCCGCCTTTCCTGTCTGCTCCATTTCGTCATAAAGCCTTAAAATATCTCCATACAACTCCTCACGGAACTCTTTTGTAATTGGATTGCACACGTCCTTGTAAACCGGATTGTTGTGTTCATCCCTTTCCTTTGAACGGAAACTGGGCATGGATACGAAATTGCCCTTGCTGCCCTCAAGCACCGCCACATTCGTGACCTTGAAGCTGTCCCCGAACACGACGGTTGCAAATGCCCTCACGCTCTTCTCCGGGTTGTTTACTGCGTTTAACTGGATTGAATACTCCATAAATTCCTCCTTTTTTTAATCATACCATACCATCTGTATGTTTGCAGTTACTGTTCACACCCACACCAAAGTAGTGGGAATCATGCGCCAAAATGCGAAAAGCTTTAGCTTTTTGCTCTTTAGCATTTTGTGTGCAAAATCTGTTATAATTCACACCTCAATAACTTATAATCTGGTAATAACTGGCATAGGTGTGAATTGTAACTGTTTGCAATTTGTCAATAGTAAATATTGATTTCCAATATTGTGTTCCGATGTATTTTCCTGTATATTGTAAGTGGGGAATCGTTCTTGGTTGTGAAAGCTTTGTGGTTGAAGCTGATTAGAGCGGTTTGTCATGTGTGTAAAGGGACATCATATGAAAATTTTGAGGCAGATGTTTGATTATTTTGTGAAAAACGGGAGAAAGGAAAACGAAAAAAGAAAATGATATTTGAGACACATGCTCATTATGATGACGAGGCATTTGATGATGACAGAGATGCCTTATTATCGTCCATGCAAAAGAACGGAATCGGAGTAATCGTAAATGTGGGCGCAAGCCTGAAAAGCACAGCGGCGGGCATCCGGCTTGCGGAGCGCTACCCTTTTGTCTATGCGGCCGCAGGCGTGCACCCGAGCGAGACAGCAGAGCTGAACGAGGAAAACTTTGCATGGCTCAAAGAACAATGCCTTCATAAAAGGGTTGCAGCAGTGGGGGAGATAGGGCTTGACTATTATTGGGACGAGCCTTCCCATGAGATACAGAAGCTGTGGTTTGCGCGTCAGTTAGAACTTGCAAGAGAGGTCCAAAAACCGGTTATCATCCATTCCAGAGATGCCGCAAAGGACACGTATGATATCATGGCAGCGCACAATGCTGGCGAAATCGGCGGCGTTGTCCACTGCTTTTCCTACAGCGCAGAGATGGCGCAGGAGTATGTAAAAATGGGATTTTACATCGGAGTCGGCGGTGTCGTCACATTTAAAAACGGTAAGAAGCTGAAAGAGGTGGTGGAAGCCATTCCAATAAAACGGATTCTGCTGGAGACGGACAGCCCGTATCTCTCGCCGGAGCCAAACCGCGGCAAGAGAAATTCCTCGCTGAATATACCGCACATCGCACAGCAGATTGCCGTAATCAAGGGAATGTCATATGACGAAGTCATAGCTGTGACAGAAGAGAATGCAAGAAGAATGTATCGGATTTGAGAGGAGGACAACAGATGGCAGCGCTCGGAAATCCAACCAGCACAATTGCAATTTTGCAGAAATACCAATTTAATTTCCAGAAAAAATATGGACAGAATTTTCTGATTGATTCCAATATACTAGAAAAAATCATCGCTGCGGCCGGAGTAAACCAAAATGACTGCGTGCTCGAAATCGGTCCGGGCATCGGGACGATGACGCAGTATCTTTGTGAAAATGCGCGGGAGGTGGTCGCGGTCGAGATTGACAAAAAGCTGATACCGATACTCGAACAGGACACGCTTTCATCATATGATAATATTACGATCATCAACGAAGATATCTTAAAAGTGGATATCAACGCGATTGTACAGGAAAAGAATAACGGAAATCCAATCAAGGTCGTGGCGAACCTTCCATATTATATCACGACGCCGATTATCATGGGACTTTTTGAGAGCCGCGTGCCGTTGGACAGCATCACCATCATGGTGCAGAAGGAAGTGGCGGAGCGTATGCAGGTAGGACCCGGTACAAAGGACTACGGCGCGCTCTCGCTGGCAGTCCAGTATTATGCAAAACCGGAGGTGATGCTGACCGTGCCGGCAAGTTGTTTCATGCCGCGCCCCAATGTTGACAGCGCTGTCATAAAATTGACGCGCCACGACAAGCCGCCTGTGACAGTTTCGGACGAAAAGCGGATGTTTGACATCATCCGCGCGTCATTTAACCAGCGCAGGAAAACACTGGTGAACGGGCTGGGAAATGCCGCAGGATTAAACATAAAAAAAGAACAGGTCTTATCTGCGCTGGAAAAGATGGGACTGTCTCCCACAATGCGCGGCGAAGCACTCACACTGGGAGAGTTTGCAGAGCTGACAGAACTGCTCTTGGGAAATTAACGATATAGCAGCAGTTCCTTACGTGCATTTGTGTATTATATAACCGGGCAGAGACTGACTTTCTCCGCTACCTGACGCGCCCCCATGCGCAGCCTTAACGGCATACTTTTTCTGTATGGAACTGTGCATAAAAACGGACAGATTGTCTCTGTCCGTTGGGGTTCTGCTATTCTTTTGCGGCACCGTCCTCAAGCTGTGAAGTGCAGTGCGGGCATCTGGTTGCTGCAAGTGCTATTTCGGATTTGCAGAAAGGGCATGTCTTGGTGGTCGGGGTTTTTGGCGGTTCCTCCTTGTGAATGCGGGACATCGCCGTGTTCATGACCTTGACGAGCAGGAATACAATCAGCGCCATAATCAGGAAATTGACCACAGCAGTGATAAATTTGCCATAATACAATGTGACATCGCCTGTGATGTTCCATGCGAGCTGGTCAAAGTTCATTCCGCCGAACAGACCGAGAACCGGGTTGATAATGTCATTGACAAGCGAGGAAACGATGCTTGTGAACGCGCCTCCGATAATGATACCGACAGCCATGTCCATCACATTTCCCTTGCTGATAAATTTCTTAAATTCTTCAAAAAACTTCTTAATCATTTGCATGCTCCTTTTCGTGATATAGATTGCGCCAGTGCAGCAAAAATCAGTCATGATACCGCTGCGGCGGGACAGGGCTATTATAGCATACTGGCCTCCTTGGTGACAAGCAGATATCCGAAAACAAATGCAAATCCCTTTCTAACTGGTTACTGTTCACTCCCAATGTCATTAACATTAACTGCAGAGCGCCTGTTCAATACAGCACATGTGATGATCCTTCCTCCCCTCTACAAATACTTGTCGATTGCCTTTATTGTCTCCAATAATCCTACCATCAATCCGCCTGCCTGCTCTGCCTTATGGCGGGTGTCGGCTCCAAGTTCTGCCGCCTGCTGTGTGCTTGCGGTCACTTCTTCACTGACTGCCGAAATATGGTTGATGCTATCCACGATCACATTGTTGGCCTGCAGAATTTCATCAATTTTTTTATAGATCTCCTGCACGCAGGTATGAAGTTCACCCATGCGGCTGCCGATCACACCAAATTGCGCACTTGCATTTGAGATTAGCTCGTGCTCTGTTCCGGCCGCCATCATGACATTGTTGACTGTATTCTTTGCCATATCGGCATTCTTCTTCAGATCATCGACAATCTTGCGGATTCCTTCTGTCAGATTTCTTGTCTCGTCCGCAAGTGTGCGAATCTCACATGATACCACGGCAAAACCTTTTCCTGCCTCGCCTGCTCTCGCACTTTCGATTGACGCGTTGAGTGCCAGCAGATTCGTCTGGCTGGAAATCGAAAAAATCTTCTCTGTGATGCTTTCCACAGCTTTGGCATTCGCGATCAGACTGGCAACAGAGGACACAACCTGCTCATTTGCCTTCTCGCTTTTATGAGCCTGTTCCTGCAGGCGATGCACTGTCTCCTGCCCCTCCTGCACAGTGTCTTCGGAGAGCTCTGCCATCGCAAGCATCTCATCAGACATCTGCTTTGTCTCGAGAATCATGCTTTGAATATTCCCGGTCATCACAGTCTGCTGCCCGATACTTTCCGCATTGCTGCTGTTCCCTTCTGCGATATCACGCAGTTCCGATACGGTGGAATCCACATACTGGTTCAACTGCCTGATATGCTCTGCTGCCTCAGCAGAATTCTGTTTTACAGAAACGGCTACCCTTAACACCTCATTCAAAAGTGCTGTGCTCTTCTCTTTCTCCTGATGGATGCTTGCAATTTTCCTGGCATTATTGTCATTCGAAATCTGTGTAGTTCCGCAAAGCACGATCATGTACACGACGACAGATGCACCCTGAAGCAGAAGCGAAGTACTGTTCAACGGTACGCCGGAATGCATATGTCCAAGCACTGCTGCAATGCAAAACACGTCAACCACATTGATTCCGCCAAACACCACTGCAATCCGCAAAATCAGTTTAAAATCATAATATAAAATGTAAATTACGGTCAACGGAAATACCATCATAAATACCAGATCATTTTGTGCGCCGAACACTGCAAGTCCGTAGACAACCATGTAACCGACCACAGAAATATGTTGAAATGCCACACTGTCTTTCTTATGAAAATAAACCGTATAGCAGACTATCATCGAAATAACGACCGACAGATCTACCGCAAGCATAAACCCAAAGCTGATATTTCCCTGCGCATAATCACCAATATAGCCGAAAAACAAAAATAAATCAATAATTGTAACGATTGTAAGTACAAACTTATTTACCCTTTTTTCTTTGCCGTACCGCTTTTCTGGCATCCTGACCATCCCTTCCTTTTGAATTATCATATATCTGCGTGAATAAAAGAAGTTGCCGAAGCTTCACTTGGGGAAATGAGTGCTTCAGCAACTATAGGAGTAATATTTGAATTGCCGCCGCAATTCCCTTTTTATTATACATTATTTTTTGTCGAAAAAAATACAATTGGTACAAATCGCACTTTTTTAGGTATGGACCGCTTTACAGTTCTTTTATGAATTGACAAAGTCGGCGTCATAATATATAATAACTGTTATATAACGATAATTATATAAAATAAGGAGGATAATAAGTGCCGCCAAAAGCCAAAATTACAAAGGATATGGTGATTGATGCCGCATTTGAGACTGCCCGTGAATCTGGTTCGGAAAACATCAACGCAAGGACGGTTGCAAAGAAACTGAACTGTTCCACACAGCCTGTCATGTATTATTTCAATACAATAGAAGAATTGAAGAAAGCTGCTTATGCAAAGACGGACTGGTATCACACAGAATATCTGATGAACAGGAGAGAGCCGCAAAAAGGGGTTATGCTCGGAATCGGGTTGAATTATATCCGGTTTGCGATTGAGGAGCCGCATTTGTTCCGTTTCCTTTTCCAGTCGGGGTACGCCGTGGAAAACAGTCTGATTGAAATGATAGACTCTGAGGAACTTGTTCCTGTTATCTCTGCAATGCAGGAAGCAATGAGTATGACAATGGAACAGACAAAAGAAGTCTTTCTGACAATTGCCTTGTTCGCACATGGATATGCGAGCATCATCGCCAACAATTCCTTAGAGTACGACGAAGAACTTGTGGCAGCCCACTTGGAGCGGGCATACAGAGGCGCGGTCTTAGCCGTACAGGAACATTCGCCAAAGGGGGACTCAAATGAGAAAATTATATGAGAAAAGTGAATTGACATTTGCGCTTGCCTGCATCGTGGTTTACTGTATTCTGCAATCACTGGCAAATCCGTTGAATAAAATAATCGGAATCGAATACTCCGCAAGCGCTGTTATGTGTATCATACAGGCTGCTGTCATTTTAAAGTTTGTTCAGAGCAGCGGATTACTGGAACAATATGGACTTTGTAAAACTACGATACCGGCCCGTCAGTTTCTCTATTATATTCCGCTGCTCGTGTTATCCACGCGCAATCTCTGGCATGGAGCTGCAGTCAATTTTCCGTTGGCAGGTACGGTCTGTTACATAATCTGTATGCTTTGTGTTGGATTTGTGGAGGAAGTCCTCTTTAGAGGTTTTCTTTTCAAGGCGATTGCAAGAGACAATATCAAAACAGCAATTATCATTTCGAGTGTTACATTTGGTCTGGGGCATTTGCTGAATCTGGTCAATGGCAGCGGTATGGAACTTGCGGCGAACCTGTTTCAGGTTGTCGGAGCGGCTGCAATTGGTTTCCTGTTTGTAATCCTATTTTATCGTGGCGGAAGTCTGATTCCATGCATCATCACACACTCTGCAATTAACGCGATCAGTGCTTTTGCAAATGAAACAGGATTAACGATGGAAAGGCGTATGGTCAGCAACCTGATTTGGCTTGCGATTATTGTTATTTACACAATAATTCTTACAAAGACACTTCCGAAAATAGAGAAGAAGTGTCTTTGTAAGAATTGACAAGAAATCTCCTCTCGCAGAAAAGAGAATGGCTGATTCTGCTTTTAAGAAGAGGGTGGCTCACTGGAAAATTATCAAACGGAAAGATTTCCGAAGGTGATACATATAATCTGCTGAGCAAATACATCATTCGAAACGCAATCTGCACACTGCCAGAATATTCAAAGAAAGAGGACTACAGGTCACTCATAGTATATATACTGCATTGTTTCCGGGTCAAAGTAACATCCTTCATATTCCTCCCACAGATACTCTGACCACTGTCCAAAGTGCGCAATGGGATTATCCAAAAAACTGCCGTTGCCGCCAAAGCGCTCTATGCCCTGGTCGTTTACATATAGTGACAGCTCCTGTTCTGTGCCATTTACGATAACGGAGTAATAAATTTTGTATGAATCGATCTGTTTCGCAATGCCAAGAAATTGATAGTCTGTTATTCCTCCGCCATCAACCAGTAAAGAAGCGGATTCGCAAAAGACCCTTTGTGCGTCTTCCTCTATATTTTCAAGAGTCTCTTCGTCAAACCATTCATCAAGCCAGTCTTCTTTTATCTGCGTGATATCGATATGACTGAATGCAGCTTCGTAATCGCCCGTTTTCAAATCGCTCAGGAATGCGTTGGCAATTCGAACTTCGTTTATGTTTGTAAAAGAGATTCCCCGGCCATTGAATTGTCCCCAACTCAGAAATATTACCGGAACAAAAGCGATGACAAGCAGGATAGAAGCGGCCCATTGCCTCTTTATTTTCCGAAATCCTTTTTTCATAGATTTTAGTGCAGCTGTTTCATCTGTACTTAGCTCAAAGACCGACTGCGTCTTTGCTGTCTCATAGAACTGTCTGCAGGCGCTGCAGGTTTGGATATGTTCTAAAACTGCCTCCCTGCTCTGTAGAGAACAGACGTCATCTTCCATTAACGGAATCAAATCTTTTATAATTTCGCACTGCATATTCATTTCATGACCTCCTCAATAATTTGCATTCTTGCCCTATAATACGTCACCCTTGCCCAGCTTTCCGTTTTACCATATAAATTTGCTATTTCTTTCAGTTTGATATCACTGATCGCATGAAGAATAAAGACATTTTTGTATGGTTCTTCTAAAGCGAGCATTGCTTTTCTTGTCCGCAGGTACTGTTCTTTTTGGATAATCTGTTCCTCTAAGAGAGGTAAATTGTCTGGAAGATGAAGATCCTCAATTGAGATTTCGGAATATCGTTTCTTTCTTTTGATTTCTTTCAGCCAGGCATTTTTGCCGATTTGACACAGCCAGGTATAGATACTGCAGCGTCCCTCAAACTGATTAATATGCTGAAAAGCCTGAAAAAAAGTCTCCTGCAGCAGCTCTTCTGCCAGGACTTCACTTCCAGATAAAGATAATAGAAAATTATATACTTTTCTTCCATATTTTTGATACACTTCCTGAAAAGTGGACACTGACTATCCCTCCTTCTGGAACAAATAATTTCTGAACAGTTCCTGATTGAAAAAATACCCGCAAAAACAGAGATATATGTACAATATGAATCCAACCGTATTGTATCATGAAATCATTGTTTTGACAGATCTGTGATGCAATCAAATGGATCATTTTCCCACCTCCTATAACTTAGAGACCGCAAAATGAAAAACGTTACAGTATTTTGAAACACTGCTTTTCAATTTGCAGCGAAGGCAGTGAAAGAAAAATCAGGTTACTTTTCACACCTGCGCCAAAGTAGTGGGAATCATGCGCCAAAATGCTTGCCCTTTAGCATTTTGTGT
>CAMWXA010000169.1 GCA_947178035.1 uncultured Lachnospiraceae bacterium
CAGAAATACATTTATATCCAGCCTGAATGAGCCAAAAATACGTTTTCATCTTCAATAATTGTTTTTAAAATTTATGCAAATAGATTTACAGTTCATTGAATGGTTTTGAAAGGATAGGGTGACTGAATTTTCACCTTGCTTAACAGACTTGAAATGGTAGCGAGACTAAATTTTCATCATATCAACGGTTTTGAAAGAATAGTGAAACTAAATTTTCATCTTGAATAACTGCTTTTGAAAGTCATATAAATAGTTTTTTATCTTATTCAATAACCTTGAAGCAATAGTGAGACTGAATTTTTATTTCATTCAATAATTTTGAAGCGATAGAGTGACTGAATTTTCATTTTATTCAACAGTACTGATGAGAGTTGTTGATAAGATTTATATAGTATTAATTCTTGTTATGTAATATGAAAATATATTTAGCAGCATAAAAATTATTTTATTTTTTTTGAAAGGAGTTATTTTTATGGCATTGTTAAGTATGCGTAAATTTGCAAAGGTTACGGGTATTTCTTACTATAACATTAGAAAGTACATTGAGGATGGGGTTATCACATCTGATGAGAATGGTATGATTGATTCAGGCGAGAGTATCAAGATTTTAAAGAATGAATTAAAGGAAGGAATTAAGCATTATGCGGTATTTCTTTCATTTAGTTTGTCCGTTAAAGACGGGATTAGGAAGCTGATGGACAGGGAAAATGCTATAGAGGTGAAAAGTTATGACAGTCTTATTCTTACGTATAATCAGTCTTTGCAGGAGAAGTTAGTGGAAGTATCCGAAGATATTAGTAAAAAATACAAGGAAGTGGTTCTTGAAGAGTTTGTCAAGCGGTATAAGGCTTGTGTAAAACGCCAGATAGACATGTTGGGCAGTAAAGAAGATTTTTCAGGTTTCACTTATCAGGCACTCAATGAATTTCTGGCGTTAGGCAGGTTTCCGCAGGGGTACGAACATCTTGAAGGAGCAAATATCAATGACCATATCCGTCAGGATATGGAGAGACTTCTGCTAAAATACAATAAGGTTATGGAAGAGAAGTTTAATAAAATCTGTGAAGATTTGCTGCTTTATTGGGACAGTAATGATGACAAGACAGTATTCACCAGAGCCGACATTACAACAGAGTTTTTGACAGGAATGAAACGCAGCCAGTTGTACAAGGATATAGTAAATAATCCTGTGCCTTTTATGGTAGGAAGGAATTTGGAGCACCCGACGCCCATTTTTGAAAATCTGAGATCAGGTTATAAGACTGTATTTAAACCGACAGTCCTGTCAGAATTTTCCAAGAAGAGGTTTTACCATATTATTGACGTACATAAGGATATGAGTCGTGATGAGTGTGTAGGCATAATTTGTGATTTAAGGGCATCCGATAGTGTTGAATGCTTTGTCTGCTGTACAAAAGACATGGAAGAGGCATATATTCCTGAATCAGTACTGGTATATTTGGATTGTATGCAGAGGGAGCGGAAGGAAAGCGTAATTTATATTGATTCTGTGGAGTCCAAAACAAGAAATATTCCAAAGTCAGGGGGAGCATCATCAGCTGCTGAAAAGGAGTCTGATTCAGTGGAATTGCAGGATAAGGCAGAAATAGAGCAGGAGTCAACTTCAAAGGTAGACTCATATGTGAATAAGATCTTGTCGTTTGACAGGAAGTCACAGTGGAGTGCTTCGAAGGTAAGACGTGTATTAATGAATGAGAAGTATATGGGTTATATCTTGTATGGAAAATATGAGATAGTTGATACAAATACCAAAAAGAAAATAGCTACGCATATAGAGCCAAAAAGGACAAAGTACGCAGATGATGGTGTGACTGTAATAGAAGAAGGAAATCTGGTCAGGGGTAACTGGGAGCCTTTGATTGATGAGGAGACTTGGTGGAAGGCTCAGGAGATACGTAAAGCGCGTTCAAATGAGCTTGCTAATACCAAGAAGGGTAATATGAGAAGTGGGGTACGTGCATCAAGCGATTCCTATGCAAATAAAGCTTACTGTGAGTGTGGGTACAGATTATCTCCTCAGTATACGCATGCAGCTACAGAGACAGAGCCAGCGCAGTTTCATTATACATGCAGGCAGCAGATAAATGCGCATACAGCAAACTATAGAAAAATGCATGGTCTGCCGCCGTTGGCGAATATCTGTACGCTGAAATCAGTGACAGATGTCAAGATGCGCTTAATGTCAATAAAGGTATTTCAGTATTTGTTCAGGGACATCAAAGATACATTGGAGGATACAATAAAAATAATTGAGCAGGCAGAACGGCTGAATACAGAAAAGGGTTCTTCAATTATTACACTGGAGTCATTGAATGAAACACTGGAAAAGTTTCAGAGGCGTCTGGAACGATATATTGACATGAGGGCTGATGGTGAGATTTCTGATGAGCAGTATCGGAGTAAAAAAGAGAGTACAGAGGAGGAGATACAAAGTACTATAAGATTGATACAGGAGAAAAAGGTAGAGTTATCAAAGCAGGAAAGATACAAGCTGGATATCAATAAGATTCGTGAACGTCTGGAAATGTATGTTGATTTGAGTGGTTTTGGGGTATCGAATGAGATGATTGACTTCTTTGTAGAACGTATTATTCATCGGTCAAATGAGGAGTATGTTTGGGAGATGAATTTATCAGGGTTACCCAATATGCCAGATAAGTACAAAATTAGGGGCTACTCAAAGGAATATTCAGATTCGCTGAAAGACGATAAGAATTTTAATATCGTGAAGACCTTTGTGATATCTTTGGATGAGTGCAGGGAGTTTTGTAAAAATGTTGCTCATAGGGTATATAAGCCAGTTTACTGGCAGCAGATTACTGTAAAGATAGCCATTAAATAAAACAGAGGTGCTGATAAGATTTATTTTAAATACTATATCAGCACCTTTTTAGTTGTGAAATTTAAAAAGTAGTATAAGCATAATTATAGGTGCACCAGATTGGATTATTGAGATCGTATCACCTTCCAGTCGTGCAATGGATTACAATAAGAAGTTATTTAAATACAGGACGGCAGGAGTTAGGGAGTATTGGATTGTTGACCTAAAGAAACAACTGATAATGGTTTACAATTTTGAGCATGATGCATTTGAAGAATATTCTTTTTCAGATAAGGTAAAGGCTGGAATATATGAAGATTTTGAAATTGATTTTTCAGGGATAAATATTGAATAGCAATAACGGTGAATCAGGGATACCATATCAGACGCTGATTAATCTATATCTGTCAGATTGTGCAAGGAATAAGGTAGAAGCAGTGAAGAGAAATATGTTAGCATTTCTGTACAGCACAATAAAAACTACAGGAAGATGTTTGCATATGCTGACAGCCTGAAAGATAACGGCATATGCATACAGCCGCCGACCAGGCGATCCGCTTAAGCCGCTTAAATCAGGAGGGCTGAAAGCCTTGATTTTTGGGTATTCCTGAAAGATATAGGTGAGCGTATGGATAGTAATGTTTTAGTAAATATAGGAGTACAACGGTTTGACAGAATGAGGGAGCAGAAAGCCTTTTATATTGACAAGATGGATTTTATACGGGAGTGGTGGCAGAGCGGTTCAGATGTTGCTTTAATCACACGCCTGCGCAGATTTGGCAAGACATTAAGGCAAAAATGTTTGGAAAAATGAAATATAAAATAACAGAGGTAATTGCCCAAATATACGAGCAGAATAGTTATCTTCTTGACAGCGGTTTTGGACGCTATGATGTGATGCTCACGCCAAAAGACAGGGAAAAGGATTGTTCATATATCATAGAGTTTAAGGTGCATAAGCCCACAAAAGAATAGGATCTTGCAGAAACAGTTGCAAATGCGCTTAACCAGATTGAAGAAAAATTGTACGAGGAAAAGCTTGTTGCGGATGGATTTGCACCGGAGAATATCAGAAAGTACGGATTTGCTTTTCGGGGGGAAGGAAAATCTGATCGGGTAGCAGTGAGGTTCTCGCTTTTGGGAAGAAAGCCCCTGCCATTTTGTAAAACAAAGGACACTTTAGGCAACTAAAGTGTCCTTTGCTTTACACTCTATACAACACTATATCACAACAGAAAATATAAGTCTAGTATTTTTTGAACATAACGATATAATGTTATTATACAGAAATCTTGTAACAATTCAAAACATGCAACCCCAACAGGAAAATGGGAAGTACATGTGCAAATCCACGCATGTGGGTAAGGAATGAAAATTCCTAGAAAGGTATAGGTAAAATATGTCAGAGAACAGATCGTCAGAGAAGAAGGAATGGAAGAAGGAGGAGGCACATTTAAAGGAATGCAGGGCATTGATTGCAGCGAACGTCGAGGAGTACAAGAAACAGTATGAGGAGCGGCACAGGGAGACGAAGGCTCTGTTTGACGAGGTGCAGAGCGGCAATGTCGAGTTGTATGATCAGATGATGACTTCCAGAAGTTTAGAGGAACACAGTCTGAACCAGCTTAACAAAAACCAGGCTGCCTACGACAAACCATTTTTTGGAAGAATCGATTACCGCAATATAGATGAACGTTTGTTCGAATCGATCTACATTGGTAAGCACGGTGTCCTGAGAGATAAGACCAACGTGGAAATCGTGGATTGGCGTGCACCAATTTCCAGTGTGTATTATGAAAATGAAATCGGAGAGGGCACATACAGCATTCCGGACAGTCAAAGTGATGGTAAAGGGCGCGCGTACCATATAGACCTGAATCTCAAGCGGACATATGATATTGAGGAAGGGCGTCTGCAAGGATTTTATGACAGTGATGTCGCTGCAAATGATGAACTGCTGGTGAAGTATCTGAGCAAAAACAGGGATGCAGTCCTCGGCGATATTATTGCGACAATCCAGAAAGAACAGAATGAAATCATCCGGGAGAGCCCGTTCCATAATGTTCTCGTGCAGGGAGTGGCAGGGAGTGGGAAGACCCCTGTGGCAATGCATCGCATTTCCTACATCATGTACAACTACAAAGAGCGGTTTATGTCAAATGAGTTCTGCATCGTGGGAGGAAGCGATATCTTGATCGACTATATCACCGGAGGACTTCCAGAGCTGGACGTGTATGATGTGAAACATATGCGTATGGATGAGCTGCTGACGCATTTGCTGAAAAGGGAATGGAAGAAAAAGTACAAAATCGTGCCGCCATCGCCTAATATGGCATGGAAGAGCAAGATGCTGTTTGCATCAGAGCTGGAACAGCATCTGCAGCGGCTGCGGGATCATATCCTTGGAAACTGTGTGGTGTGCGACGGGGATATCGGTATGCTTCTGTCCCAGAAAAACAATGACAATTTTATCAAGGGAAATCCCAGTTATTCGATTAACAGACTTTTGGTGACGCTCGATGAGCGGCTGCGCTCCCGTATCAAGCTGCAGTGCCAGGGACGAGAGGAAATTGGTATTTATAAAAAGAAACTTGCACAATACAAAAACTATTTTTCAAACCACTGCTACAAGGGCAGTGTGGTTAATCTGTATTTACAATTTTTGGAGGTCTATGGTAAGACGTACTATATCAATATGGCACCGGTGGAAGAACAAATCTCCCAAGGGGTATTTGACGTGTATGATGTCGCTGCGATGCTGATCATTTATTACAGGGCTTTGCAGAGAAAGCCGGATGAGGAGTTCGGACAGATTTTTATCGATGAGGCACAGGATTTTGGCCCCATTGTGTATTATGCTCTGCGGACAGTGCTGCCAGAGTGCTATTTTACCATCATGGGGGATGTGTCCCAGAATGTCAACTATGAGTGTGGTATGAATGAATGGCATGACATGCAGCACAAAATTTTTGGCAGCGGTACGGACAGTTTTCGGGTGCTGGCAAAAAGTTATCGGAATACGATTGAAATTTCAGACTTTGCAGGAAAGATATTGAGCAGTGCATCAAAGGGAGCCTATAAAATCGAACCAGTGATCAGACATGGAGAGCCAGTGCATTTTGTAGAGAGTATCTCCAAGGAGGAAGCGGCCGGGTTGTCGGTGGATATCATCACAGACATGCGGCAGAAAGGGTATGAGACGATGGCGGTAATCTGCTTTTCCGATGAAGAGAAGGAGTGTGTCATCAAACGTCTCAGCCATCAGATACAGCTCACGGATTCGGATAAGAGCGGTTTCAGCAAGGGAGTGATGGTACTCACAGTGCCAGAGACAAAGGGACTTGAATTTGACTGTGTACTTCTGTGGAAACCGGACCTGCGGGGATATAAAGACAATCCCAAGCTTGCAAAGCTTTTGTACGTGGCTGCCACAAGGGCACTGCATGAACTGTTTGTGATACAGTAACTGGCGCCAGAAATCAAATGGGGCTCGAATTGTAACCCCAGGCAGCAGCTAAATGGTTACTGTTCATAGGTCAGGAATGCGCTGGACTGCGCATTCCGTGAAAAAACGTACAGCCTGAAAGCAAAAATCCATTTGCCCACGAACGAAGTTCGTATTGCAATTTTTGCATGGATTTTTGCCTGTTACTGGAGCGGAGTGAACAGTAACGCTAAATGGCGATTTGAACAAGGTAAATATTGTGAAAAGTGGGGGAGTGTGATAAACTCGTTTTATGTATAGGATGAAAGGGTAATGAAAAATGAAGGATAATGTCTATAAAGTACACAGGCCTGATGCGCCGGTTGACTGGGTTGTGGAGGTGCCAGGGTCAAAGAGCATGACCAACAGGGCGCTTTTGATGGCGGCCCTGGCTGATGGGACAACGACTTTGAAAGGCGTGCTGTTCAGCGATGATTCCAGAAATTTCCTGGGTTCCCTGCATTCACTCGGCTTTCCGGTGCAGGTTGACGAGGCGGCAAAAACTGTGACGGTGACCGGATTAAACGGAAGAATTCCTGTCACGGAAGGTGAAATCTATGTCGGAAGTGCGGGGACTGCTGCAAGATTCCTGACAGCAATGCTGGCGATGGCGGAGGGAACGTTTGTGGTAAATGCCTCAGAGCAGATGAAAAAACGGCCAATGAAGCCCCTGTTTGATGTGCTGGAAGAGATGGGGGCAGAAATTACCTGTCTTGAGGCGGCTGGCTTTCTGCCTGTCCGGATAAAGGGGATTGGCGGAAGACTGCCGACACATGAGATGTGCCAGGTAAAGTTGGATATCAGCAAGAGCACGCAGTTTCTGAGTGCCCTGATGCTGATATCCCCGATGGTGAAGCAGGGGCTTCGCATTACAATCACAAGTGAGCGCAAGGATGGAGCCTATATACGGATTACGCGCAGAATGATGGAGCAGCTTGGCGCGAAAGTTGATTTTGATGGTGCAGATTATACGATGCAGAGTGGGATTGCGTATCAGCCTGGCTGCTGCCAGATTGAGCCAGATGTGTCCGCAGCGTGCTATTTCTATGCGGCGGCGGCACTCACAGGTGGAAGAGCTGTGGTCAGGCATGTCACGTGGGAGTGTATGCAGGGCGATTTGAAATTTTTAGAGCTGTTGGCACAGATGGGATGTACGGTCAGCGATACGCCTGAAGGTATAGAGGTTAGGGGGGCTGCGCATGGCAGATTAAAGGGGATCACTGTAGATATGAAAGATTTTTCAGATCAGGCCCTGACACTTGCAGCGATTGCCCCTTTTGCAGAGGGGGATGTCCGCATTGAGAATATCGGACATATCCGGCTTCAGGAGTCTGACCGCATCCATGCGATTGTGACAGAGCTCACAAGACTAGGAATCTCCTGCGAGGAGGAGCCGGATGCTGTCACGATACATCCGGGGATGCCAGTGCCGGCTGTTGTGCAGACCTACGATGATCACCGCATGGCGATGGCATTTGCGCTGATTGGACTAAGGACAGAGGGAATAGAGATCGCAGACCCCATGTGCTGCAGGAAAACATTTGAGAACTATTTTGAGGTGCTTGATGATCTGACACGTCGATGAAGCATCGATGACAGCATAAAAAACAGAGTGGTTCATTAATAGCCGCTCTGTTTTAACTTTGCCACAAGCTGTACATAAAATTCGCGGACGTCAAATTCCGGGATGTTCTCACGGTTCAAGTCAATCATATCACCATGTGAGATGCCGCGGGTGCCATTTACGGTGAGCATTTGAAAGGATTCACCCCATGGAAAGGATTTCTCACTGACAAGGCCATCGTTTGCCCCGTCAAAGTATTTGGCAAGGTGATAGGTGAAGTTCAAGGGAAAACGTCCGCTGCCTGCCTTGTTGAGCGTGGAACCGACACTCTGATACAGAATACCGGGCACATCAGGATATGTTTCATTGAAATCTTTACAGAAGGCAGCGGTAAGATTGTGCACTGCTGCCAGGAAGTCGGGATTTGGATCGCCGAGCTTAAGCAGTGCGGTGTTGTAAGCCTTCGCGACAGCATTCTGCTCCGCCTGTGGAATCTTTGTGAGCAGGTAATCTGCAAATGTGCAGCCCTCATGCGGTGTACTTACGGTCGTGAGTGTGGCAACATGCTTTGCGATGCCAGGAAGATTCAACGCATATCTGCAGTCCAGACCACCCTTGGAGTGGGCGATGATGTTCACCTTGTCACAGCCTGTCTCCCCAACAATTTTCAGAATCCGTTCCGCAATCTCATGACCGCTTGTCTCGACAGAAGCAGCGGACTGGTGTTCTCCATAAAAAATCGTGGCGCCATTATCTTCGAGGGCTTTGGGAATGCGCCCCCAATAGTTGAAATAGCGAAAGTCGCGGAAGAAGACACCGTGCACCATGAGAATGGGATATTTTGTGGCGCAGATCCGCTGCCCGCGGCGCTGTTCGTCCGTGATGATTTTCTGGTTTTCCAGTGTGATCTCG
>CAMWXA010000170.1 GCA_947178035.1 uncultured Lachnospiraceae bacterium
AATTATTAGATGCATGTACATATGAAATGGAAATTTTTTCATCAAGTTATAGGATGATGGGACAAATGTTGGACAGGAAATATGTAAAAAACAGAATTGAAATGTTGGGATTGTCTGAAATATATATTTATGGCGGCGGGTATTTAGGGATTCAGCTGTACAACGCAATAAACCAATATGTGAATATATTAAATATTGTGGATAGAAGTGGCAGATTGCTAATTGAAAATTCTGATATACCTATAGTTGATTTGAAAGAGTTTAAAACTGCTTATCGGGGACAGGAAGTAATTATTACACCAATTAAGCATTATAAGAAAATCTATTTGGAATTGTCTGAGTTTGTATCAAGGGATAAAATGATTTATTTGGGGGAATTTCTTGGAGGGATATTATAATGTTGTATGTTACATATTGCGATTTAAGCAGGGCCAACTTGATGGGAATCAGAAAGAAAGTCATTGCTCAAATATCAGCATTTGAAAAAAATATTGAGAGAATTTTTTACACATGTTATGCAGGACAGATGATTTATCTTATGGATGGTGAAAAATTGGTAGAAAAAGAAGCGGCAGCTACAAGAAAAGATTGTAATTTGATTTTAAACCATTGGATAGATCAATATAATATTACGCGAGTCTATATTAGATATAATCTAACGGACAAATATTTTCTCTATTTTTTGAAATCGTTGAAAGAAAAAAAAGTAAAAACAGTTTTGGAAATTCCAACGTATCCATATGATGGTGAATTAAGTAATAACTATACGAAAATGGAAGATGCATATTATAGAAAACAATTAAAGGAATATGTAGATAGGATTGCGACTTACACCAATGATCGTGACATATGGGGGATTTCCTGCATCAATCTCAAAAATGGTATAGATGTAGAGAATATTCCGGTAAGTACAAGAAAAAAGGAACAAAAAATAATAAATCTTATTGCAGTAAGCTCTATGGCGCCTTGGCATGGATACGAAAGAATATTAGAAGGGATGCATCAGTATTATCAGGGGGATGGAACATATAAAATAATTTTGAGATTTGTTGGCGAAGGAAAAGAGGAAAATTATTATAAAAGTTTAACAGAAAAGTATAATCTGCAATCCTTTGTAATATTTTGTGGAAAAATGTTGGGAAAGGAATTGGATGAGAAATTTGAACTGTCAGATATAGCAGTTGGTTCTTTGGGAATGTATAAAACAGGAATATTTGAAGGAAATCCTATTAAGGGAGCTGAGTACTGTGCAAGAGGTATTCCGTTTATATATGGATACAATGATACACGATTTGCACAGAACCAAGAATTTGCTATGCAAGTGTCCAATGATGAACAAGCAGTTAGTATGAAAGTGGTTATAGACTTTTATGAAAGGATTGTGTCCAAACAAGGTTATCAAAAGATAATGAGGGATTATGCAGTAAAGTGTTTGACATGGGAAGGTATTATGAAACCGGTAATAGATTATTTAAATGAATAAGGTACAACAAGATGAAAGTATGTGAGGAGATTGAAAAATGAGTTATAAAATAATGCATATTGTGGGAAACAGACCGCAATTCATAAAGCTTGCACCGGTTTCGAGAGCAATTCAAAAAAGAGGATACGAAGAAATCATTATTCATACGGGACAACATTTTGATGAAAATATGTCAAATATTTTTTTTGAAGAATTGGGCATTCAGTATCCAAAAGCGAATTTGAATGCTGGGAGTGGTACACATGCACAGGTGACCGCAAAAGTGATAAGTCGGTTAGAAGAAATTGTAATAAATGAGAATCCTAATGCTGTTATTATATATGGAGATACAAATTCTACGTTAGCGGCTGCTATTGTTGTCAGTAAATTAAATATTCCATTATTTCATGTAGAATCGGGTTCACGTACATTTAGTAAGACTAATCCAGAAGAAAAAAATCGCATAGTGGCAGACCATTTATCAAATTATCTTTTTACGCCGGATAAAATATCTGCAGATAATCTCAAAAAGGAGGGAATTGATCCCACTCAGATTATTTTTTCGGGTGACGTAATGTATGATCAATTTTTATATTGTGCAGCTCAAAGTTATAATATTTCTACGGAGAAATATCCAGTTAATTATATTTTAATGACATGGCATCGTCAGGAAAATACATGTAGTAAAAATAGAATGGAAAAAATGCTGTCTTTTTTGGAGAAAATTAATTATAACATTGTACTTCCTCTTCATCCGCGTACTAGAAAATTACTCATAGAACACGACCTTTGGAAAAGGGTGGAAATGAATGACAATTTGATTATTGTAGACCCTGTGGGGTATAAAGAAATGACTATATTATTGAGCCGGTGTAAATTATTGATATCTGATTCGGGTGGTGCATCAAAGGAGGCATCATTTGTCGGAAAAAAGTGTTTTTTTCCTTTAAGATTAGGAGTATGGCCGGAATTAGTTGAACTCGGTTATATTAATATGGTAGATATAGATGATGATAAATCGATTCAACGTAGTATTAAAGAGATGGAAGAAATAATTCATTTTAATAAAAAGATGATTAAATCAAGCTGTTTTGGAAATGGTAATGCCGCTGAAATTATAGTTGATACTATAGAAAGAGCACTTAGAACACAGAACGTGTGAGTGTGGATAAATGGGGGAAAAAGTATGAGATATGCAATGATAGGCTGTGGCAGAATATCACCTAACCATATTGTAGCAGCGCAAAACAACAGACTCGAGATAGTAGCAATATGTGATATTGATCCATCATGCATGAAAGATAAAATGCTTAAATTTAAACTTGGTGCCAATACGAAATGTTATGTGGAGTATAAAGAAATGGTTGAAAAAGAAAAACCGGAAATTGTGGCAATATGTACAGAGAGTGGAAAACATGCAGAAATTGCACTATTTTGTATAGAACATGAATGCAACTGTATTATAGAAAAACCGATCGCGCTATCTATTGCTGATGCTGATGCGATCATTTCAGCTTCGATAAAACACCATGTTAAGGTATGTGCTTGTCATCAAAATAGGTTTAATAAATCAATTCAGATCATAAGGGAAGCTATAGATATGAATCGTTTTGGAAAACTATTTTATGGCACAGCACATATTAGATGGTGCAGGGATCATGAGTATTTTGATAGAGCTACATGGAGAGGCACTTGGAAACAAGATGGTGGTGCATTGATGAACCAATGTATCCATAATATTGATTTGCTCAGATGGATGATGGGAAGCGAGATTGATGAAGTTGTTGGAATGACAGACAGACTTAATCATGATTATATAGAAGCTGAAGATATGGGAATTGCTCTTATAAAATTTAAGAATGGGAGCTATGGGATAGTTGAAGGTACTACGGATATTTATCCTAAGAACTTAGAAGAAACATTATATATATTTGGGGAAAAAGGAACTGTAAAAGCAGGAGGTCAGTCAGTTAATGTGATAGAAGAGTGGAGATTTGCAGATTTGCTTGATGATCCAGAGGAAGTAAAATCAAGATTTCATGAGAATCCGCCAAATGTATATGGTTATGGACATACACCATTGTACGCGGATGTAATTAATGCAATACAACAGGACAGACAACCATATGTAAATGCCATGGATGGAAAACGAGCGTTGGAATTGGTATTAGCAATTTATAAATCTTCGGCTGAAGGAGGTAGTGTAAAATTACCATTAAGAGAATGCGCAACGGTTGACTTTGCAGAAAGATTTGGTGAAAAAAATAACGATGGAAAGAGACATTAATGATTATGAGAAAAAATATTTGAAAAATGAATTTGAACAATATAAAGTTGTTTACCGAAGAAGAAAAATAGTAGAAATAGCAGAGCAATATTGTGCTAAAAATATATTAGAAATCGGGTGTGGATTAGAGCCACTATTTTGCTATTTAAATGGGGAGACGTTTGTGGTTGTTGAACCTGCAGCTCAAATGTATGAAAATGCAAAAACTTTAAGTCAGCAATATGAAAATGTTGTATGTATAAAAGGCTTCTTTGAGGAAGAAGTCAGTAATTTACCGAATGTTTATTTTGATATGGTAATTTGCAGCAGCTTATTGCATGAAGTAAAAGAGCCACTAAAATTACTTATGGCTATAAAAAGGGCATGCAATAGAGAAACAATAGTGCATATAAATGTTCCAAATATGAATTCGATACATAGGTTACTTGGAATGGAAATGAATATTATAGCGGATAAGTTTGAGGCATCTGAAAATAATAAGAAATTTCAGCAAAATACAAATTTTGATATTAATAAGCTAAAAAGTATGGTTGAGGATAGTGGACTAAAAGTGATTGAAGATGGTTCATACTTTGTAAAACCTTTTTCGCATAAGCAAATGAATGCAATGATGCAGCAACATATAATTGATGAGAAAGTTTTGGATGGTTTATATAAAATAACAAAATATATGCCACAATTTGGAAGCGAAATTTATGTAAATTGCAAAGTGGAATAAAATTATTTAACTGCTGGTGAGGGAATGTAGAAATGACAAATAAAGAGAAATATTTTCAATTTTGTGATGAAGTGTATGTTCCGATATATTCAAAACCATGGTGGATGGATGTGGTATGCCAGCCGGAAAATTGGGATGTCTGGCTATATGAAAGTGGGGGAAGTACATTTGCTGCTATGCCATATTATATGGAAACAAGGGGAACATATAAATATATTACAAAGGCACCATTGACACAGAATAATGGAATTATTTTTAAAATAAATAATGGAATAAAACTTGAAACATTGGCAAAGTTTCAGGAACATGTGATAGATGCGGCCAATGGTTTTATTGAGTCATTAGGAATAGATGTCTATGAGCAGCAATATCACTATAGTTTTGATAATTGGCTTCCTTTTTTTTGGAATGGATATACCGCACTCACAAGATATACATATGTAATTAATGAAACGCTTGACACAGAAGAAATGTGGAAAAATATATCATCTAGTTATAGAAACTTGATAAGAAAAGGATATAAGATGGCAGAAGTATGTGAGGGTGAAAATGCAGATGAGTTTTGGCATCTGCATAAAAAAATATTTGAAAAACAAGGGCTGGTTTGTCCATTTTCGTATGAATTGTGGATTAAGTTATATAATTCTTGTATACAACACAATTGTGGGAAAATTCTATATGCTAAGGACAAAGAAAAAAATATTTTAAGTATTCTTTTTCTGATATGGGATGAACAGTCAGTATATCATTTGCTGGGTGGCAGCATGCCAGAGCACCAGCACTTACAGACCTATAATATGCTTACATGGGAAGGCATCAAAGTAGCGTCTCAAATGGGATTAAAGTATGATTTTGAGGGTTCTGTTATCAAAAGGATTTCTAAATCTATGCGTCAGTTTGGTGGTAAACCGATGCCTTATTTTAGAATAAGGAAGGTTTTTAACCCCAATATTGTTCAAGCAGAGGCAGAAAATCAAATAAGGGCTATGAATGAAAAATAAGGAGTTCAACGGAAAATGGAATTTCGGGACTTAAAACACCAATATCAATTACATAAGGGTGAAATTGACACGGCGATACAGTCTGTTCTCAATAATGCTGATTTTATCAATGGTAGTAAAGTTGGACAGTTAGAAACAGAATTGTCACAATACGTAGGTGTAAAAAACTGCATTACCTGTGCGAATGGAACAGATGCATTACAGCTTGCTTTGATGACTTGGAACATAGGAAAGGGCGATGTAGTATTTGTGCCAGATTTTACTTTTTTTTCAAGTGGTGAAGTAGTGTCGTTAGTAGGTGCAACACCTGTGTTTGTGGATATAGATGAAGACACTTATAATATCAGCCCTAAGAGTCTTGAAAAGGCAATAGAATACATTGTAAAGAACACGGATTTAAAACCGCAGGTAATTGTAGCAGTAGATTTGTTTGGACAACCTGCTGATTTCAGTCAGATTAGAAAAATAGCAGATAAATATAATCTCTTTATTTTGGAGGACGCGGCACAAGGATTTGGCGGAAAAATTGGAGAGAAAAAGGCATGTAGCTTTGGCGATATTGCAACAACTTCATTTTTTCCAGCAAAGCCATTGGGCTGTTATGGAGATGGAGGGGCAGTATTTACGAATAATGATGAATGGGCAGGACTGCTCCGCTCTTACTGTGTACATGGAAAAGGGCAGGATAAATATGATAACGTACGCATTGGGATGAATTCACGTTTAGACACTTTACAGGCAGCGGTGCTGCTTGTAAAAATGAAGTTTTTTGATGATGAGATTACGAAATGTAATCAGATAGCAGAAGAATATACAAGGTGCTTGAAGGATATTGTTAAAGTGCCAATTGTAAGAGATGGAATGTACTCAAGCTGGGCTCAATATACAATATGTTTTCAAAATAATACGCAGCGTGAAAATGCAATAGAGATTCTAAGGGAAAAGGGTATTCCATCAGCTGTTTATTACAGAAAACCAATGCATATGCAGGAGGCTTTCGGAGAGTACAAATTTACGGAATTAGATTACATGATTACAGAAGAAACGTGTAGCTGTTGTTTATCATTACCAATGCATGCGTATTTAAATATTACTGATATTGAATATATTAGCAATATTGTTAAATTAATTTTGTAATATCAGTTCAGAAATAGAGAATGAGAAGTAACTTGTGAAGGAGAGGCAATGAAACGCTTAGGTATTTATGTTACATATGATTTTGAAAATATAGCATACAATTATATTGGTTATATGCTGCATGAGTTACGGAAAGTAGTCGATTGTCTGATAGTGGTATGCAATTGTAAATATATTGCTAAAGGAATTGAAAATATTCAACAATATGCTGACAGAGTTTATTATAGAGAAAATATTGGATATGATGCAGGTGGATTTAAAGATGCACTATGCAATCTTTTAGGTTGGGATAAAGTCTACCAATACAATGAATTGTTACTGACGAATGATTCTATGTTTGGCCCTTTCAAACCTATGAAAGATATATTTAAGGAAATGTCTGATAGGGAGGCTGATTTTTGGGGATTAACCAAATATAAGGAAAGAGAATATGAAACATTTGGAAAAATTATATCTGTGCCAGAGCATATACAATCCTTTTTTTTAGTATTTCGCAATAAATTGTTACATTCAAAATTGTTTCAGGAGTTCTGGGAAAACATGCCGTTTTATTATAATTTTAATGAGGTGGTTGAAGAATACGAAATGAAACTTACAAGCTTTTTTTATGCGAAAGGTTATCGTTATACCAGTTATGCTGATACAGAGGTTAATGAAACAGATAACATCAGAAATAATTATAACCAATATGGATTTATTCCGAATGAATTGGTCAGAAAAAGGAATTTTCCATTTCTCAAAAAGAAAGCGATCACTTATACAACCCTAAACCAACAGACGCAGGAGACTATTCCGTTAGTATTAGACTATATCAAGAACAGTACGAATTATGATGTGAATCTGATTTATGAGAATAGTATTCGTCTTATGAATATTTCGGACTTGCAGAGAAAGTTATGTCTGAATTTTATTCTGGATAATAAAGTAAAAAGGGATAGGAAGTGTTCATATAACATTGCAATTGCAGTGCTGGTAGAATATGAAGATTCCTTTGAATACATAATAGAATATCTGAACAGAGTTTCAGATATGGGTGACATTTTTATTTTGTCCCAATCAGATACCATATTAGAGAAGTTCAGAAGTAATAGATTTAACTGTTTTTTTTGTCCCAATGATTGCCCGCGTTCAATCATCGACAAATTGTCTGAGTTTGAGTATATCTGCGTCATACATGATGCGGATATGTCTTCTGACAGAATGCCAAGCTATATAGGTAAGTCCCGGTTTTATAATATATGGGAAAACTTAATGAACAGTACTGATTATATAAAGAATGTGATTGATATATTCGAAGAAAATAAAAAATTAGGGCTGTTAACAATTCCGGCTGCTAATTTCGGAGATTATTTTGGAAATACAGGCAAGGGGTGGGATGGCCGGTTTGAGGACATATGCAAAGTGGTTGACAAATATTGCATTCGATGTCATTTAGACTATACAAAGCCTCCGTTTGGAATTGTACATGATTACTGGGTTCGTGGTGAACTGTTTGCCTGTATTAGAAATGGCAGAAGTGATTTTTTTGAGATTTTACCTTGGATATGGGTGTATCTTGCACAATCACAGGGATATCTTTCTGGCACTGTTGAAAGTGTTAATTATGCAAAGATGAATGAAATTAACAAACAATATTATTTGGACGCTGTTTGTGCGCAAATTAGGGACCAGTTTGGCTGCTTTTCTAATTTTGCAGCGCTGCAGAAATTATTATCAAAGAAAGCGGTTATAGAATATTGTCAGAAGCATGAGGGTGTGTATGTGTATGGCACAGGAAAGATAGCAGAAGAGTATAGTCCGATAATGCCCAACATAAAGGCATATGTTGTATCAGATAGCCAGAAAAAATTAAAAGTTTTTTTGCAAAAAAAAGTATTTTATTTGTCAGAAGTGGAAACTGATAGAGATAATTGCCAGATAGGACTGGTAATTTGTTTAGATAACAAAAATCAGGCGCAGGTATTGCCACAAATATTGGAAAGAGGATTTAAAGATTATCTGTGTGTTATGTAGTATGTGGTTCAACAGATAACAAAAATATTAAGTTATGAGTGTGGGTGATAAACAATGACTGATTTGTTAATAAAATGTAAAAATGCAGAGAAAATAGTTATCTATGGTGCAGGAACAATTGCAAATATTTTATATTTTTATTTAAAATTCAATAATCTGTCTTTGAAGGTAAAGTATTTTAT
>CAMWXA010000171.1 GCA_947178035.1 uncultured Lachnospiraceae bacterium
CTATATGATCGTTCTGCCAGTCATAAATCTGAACCTGGTCGTAATCCGATCCAACAATATAGACCACTTTTCCCTTCATATCCGGTATGGTAATAGAGAACTCCTCTTCCTCTTTTCCAAAGGGAAGCGTTTCTGCCGCATAGACAAACAAGTCAATACGACTGTCGTCGCCCGGATTCTCCTTCCATATCACACGGCTGATACGATTACCTGCATATGTTATATAGCCGTTTATCGTGAGACTGTCCGTCTGATCATCGTACTCAAGACTGGAAGTCATCACTGCACTTTGCTCCAGGGGACGTCCTGCCACATAAACTTTGAAAAATACCCCCATCACGAGTACAGCCAGCAGTATCCCCCCAAATGCAGCTGCCGTTTTGAGGCATCTGGTACGTCTGCGTATCCTTTTGAAGCCGTCAAGAGCAGCCCGCTCTCCAGCGTCATTCTCTTTTTGCTGTTTTTCGTGCTGAAGTTCCATATCCTCCTTTATGTCCGCAAAAAAACACCTGCATTCCCCGCAGTCTTCCAGGTGCTCCCGCACTGCACTGCTGCCCGCCTCGCTGAGCACACCGTCAATATAGCCCGGTATCAAATCCCTGATAATGTCACAATTCATATTTCTCCAACTCCTTCCTGATCTTCTGTTTCGCGCGGTAAAACACGGTCCTGCTCCAGTTTTCGCTTTTTCCAAGAATTTCTCCAATCTGGCGGAAGGAGAGCTCCCCGGTCATGCGGTAGAGAACCACCTCCTTCTCCGACTCTGGGAGCAGATGAATCGCGCGGTACAGTGCCTGTGTGCTCTCCCTGCGAATCACACTTGTCTCCCCGTCAGTGCCGGAGGTGTCGGGAAATTCCTCTGTCAGCTCCACAGTGTCCATCCGCTTCTTCCTGCGCAGCTCCTGCCAGAGAATATGCTTTGCGATCTGACAGAGCCATACAGACAGCTTACAGGAACCATCATAGCGCGAAATCGAATCCACTGCGCGCAGAAAGGTCTCCTGCATTAACTCCTGCGACCAGTCCGCATCATGCGTGTGTGCGTACAGAAAACGATACACCAGTTCTGCATACTCCTGATATACGGCATCCATATCCACACCGCCTTTCTCTTTTTTGTGCATCTCCCCACCTCCTACTCTTTATATCCCATTTTCGTATCATTCGTTTCAAAATCCCGAAAAAAGGCAATGAAAAAATCGAGCCGGCTCTGCCCACTCGATTTTTTCAAACACACTATTCACCGATCGCTTCCATATAAAAAGCAACAATTTTCTCAAATAGTTCCTCGTCCAGCCGCGACGTCAGTTCCTTGTCGATCGTATTATTCCACGCTTTCATAACATCATCCGGAATCTCATTCTGGTACTCTTCCAGCATATAATTGTACTCCTCATTCAGCTGTTCCATATACGCCAGACGCTTCTCGCTGTGATCCATCATCAGATTGCCGTGTTCCCTGCCCTCGAGCAGTACGAACTCTACATCGTCTCTCGTAATCTTATCCTGATTGGCATAGATGCAGGGACCGTCAAAGCCGACGAAATCATCCAGATCCCCCTGGATAATCATCACTGCCGTATGCTTCGCGCGGTTGATTCCGTTCGCTGCGGTAAGCTTCATCCGATCGCCAAATGTCGCGCGCAGGGTCAGCCAGATAAATGGCTTCTCTATATAGGCAAACGAACCGAGAAGGCTTTTGCCCACATAGGTCATCTCCTCCAGGCTGTCATTGTATCCGGCCAGACTCGCAACTGCGATAATATCATGGTCGTAATTCAGGATAGCCGTTGTCGCAAAACCGCCCCAGCTGTGCCCGTAGAGACAGATGGGAAGTCCGTCAAACACCGGATTCTGCTCCACATAGGTCAGCGCGTTGTCCAGATCGATCACCGACTGCACAAGTCCGATGCAGCTGTCCCCCGTCGAGGCCCCGCTCCCAGTATTATCATAGGCAAATACCATAAATCCGTTGTCTACGAAATATTTCGTCTCGCTGATATACCCCTCTGAATCTCCTCCGAGCCCGTGGGATATCACCACCAGCCCCTTTGATAAATTGTCCATTCCATAGATATAGCCTGTCAGCGTCTCATCTCCAGAGGGAAACGTCACCGTCTCCCGCTCAAAATCCTCGTAGTCTGCCCAGCGCATATACTCTGAATACAGCTCCTGCTCGCTCCGGTTAAAATACTGTTTCATATAATGATTGATCAGGGCAAATGACACAACAACAAAAATCACAAGCAGCACGCCGACTACCAGCAAAATAATCTTTCCGAGTCTGACCTTTTTCCTCATGTTAACCTACTCTCCCTCATACAATCCACCCGTCTGTGCGTGCACAAGTCTCTCATCATCGCTCCACACCAATCGTTACATTCTCTCCATTGACATTCCATTCCCTGGCATTGGGCAATACACTTTCCCCGTACACAAACGCATCCGCCAGAACCTTTTCGCCGATCGCTTTCTCATTCTTCTGCACAACCTGCGCAATCCTGTCATTGCCGCTGATATACACCTTGATGTGATCCATCACCTCAAAGCCGGAGTCCTTGCGCATAGTCTGCACCTTACTGATCACCTCATAGACAAAGCCCTCCTCGACAAGTGCATCTGTCAGGTTCGTATCAAGTACGACGGTGACTGTGTTGTCTGCCTCTGTCACATACCCTTCCTTCTGGGAGATGTCGATCAGCAAATCCTCCTCCGCAAGCTTTACCTCAGTGCCATTAACATCAAACGTGATAAAGCCGTTTGCCTTCAGCTCATCCATCGCCGCATTTCCATCGATCGATGAGAGCTTCTCCTTGATGCCGCCCAGCTGCTTTCCATACTTCGGTCCGACAGTCTTTAACTGCGGCTTGAACGTGTATGTCGTGAACTCCCTGACATCGTCCGTAAACACGACCTTCTTGACATTCAGCTCATCCTCGATAATCTCCTGGTAAAATTCACCCAGCGTAAACGGCGCTTTGATAAACATCGCACTGATCGGCTGTCTGTTCTTGATATTTGCCGTATTTCTGCAGGCGCGTCCCATGACCACTGTCTTTAAGACTGCCTCCATATCTGCTTCCAGCTGCTTGTCGATAAACTGCGTATCCACGGTCGGGAAGTCGCACAGATGAATGCTCTCCGGTGCGGACTTGTCGATGCTACACACGAGATTCCGGTAGATATCCTCTGTCATAAACGGAATCATCGGTGCCGCGGCCTTTGAGATTGTCACAAGAGCGGTGTAAAGCGTCATATATGCATTAATCTTATCCTGCTCCATGCCCTTTGCCCAGAAGCGCTCACGGCTGCGCCTTACATACCAGTTGCTCATCTCGTCAACAAACTCCTGCAGCGCCCTCGCCGCCTCGGGAATCCTGTAATTTTCCAGATTGTTATCCACTTCGCCAACCACTGTATTGAGTTTTGACAACAGCCACTTATCCATCACGGAAAGCTTGTCGTACGCAAGTGTGTACTTCGTCGCGTCAAACGCATCGATATTTGCATAGAGCACGAAAAATGCGTAGGTATTCCACAAAGTACCCATGAACTTGCGCTGTCCCTCCTGCACGGCCTTTCCGTGAAAACGGTTCGGAAGCCATGGCGCGGAATTGACATAGAAATACCATCGGATTGCATCTGCTCCATAGGTTTCAAGCGCCTCAAACGGATCAACCGCATTGCCCTTTGACTTTGACATCTTCTGTCCATTCTCGTCCTGGACATGGCCGAGCACAATGACATTCTCATAAGGCGCTTTATTAAACAAAAGTGTAGATTCTGCCATCAGCGAGTAGAACCAGCCGCGTGTCTGGTCAACTGCCTCGGAGATAAACTGTGCTGGAAACTGCTGCTCAAACAACTCCTTATTCTCAAACGGATAGTGATGCTGTGCAAACGGCATTGCGCCGGAGTCAAACCAGCAGTCGATTACCTCCGGAACCCTGTGCATCTCCTTGCCGCAGTCGGGACACTGGAAAGTCACTGCATCGATATATGGTCTGTGCAGCTCAACCTGTGCGGCATCGGGGTTTTTGCTTCTGTCTGCAAGCTCCTGTCTGCTGCCGATGCACTCCTGATGACCGCACTCGCACTCCCACACATTGAGCGGTGTACCCCAATAGCGGTTGCGCGAGATACCCCAGTCCTGGATATTCTCAAGCCAGTCGCCAAACCGTCCCTTGCCGATAGACTCCGGAATCCAGTTTACTGTATTGTTATTTCTTACCAAGTCATCCTTCACAGCTGTCATCTTGATAAACCAGGACTCGCGCGCATAGTAGATCAGCGGCGTGTCACAGCGCCAGCAGTGCGGGTACTCGTGCTCAAATTTCGGTGCATCGAACAAAAGCCCTTTCTCCTCCAAATCTTTCAGGATCATTGGATCGGCCTTCTTCACAAAGACACCTGCATAGGAGGTCTCCTCTGTCATCTCACCCTTGCCGTTTACAAGCTGTACAAACGGCAGATCATACTTTCTGCCGACATTGGCGTCATCCTCACCAAACGCCGGTGCAATGTGTACGATACCAGTACCGTCTGTCATGGTGACATAGTTGTCACAGGTGATAAAATGCGCCTTTTTGCGCTGTTTTTCTATGATGCCTGCCGCAAAGTCAAACAGCGGCTCATACGCTTTGCGCTCTAAGTCAGTACCTTTGTATGTCTCTAACACTTCATAGACCTTGTCGCCCTCATTCTCCGCTAACTTGCCAAGCACCTTGTCGAGAAGCGCCTCCGCCATATAGTAGGTATAGCCGTCGACAGCTTTTACCTTGCAGTAAGTCTCGTCAGGATTTACGCAGAGCGCCACGTTTGACGGAAGTGTCCACGGTGTCGTCGTCCATGCGAGGAAATACGCGTCCTCACCGACTACTTTAAACCGAACCACTGCCGAGCGTTCCTTGACCGTCTTATAGCCCTGCGCAACCTCCTGTGAGGACAGCGGTGTCCCGCATCTCGGACAGTAAGGTACAATCTTAAAGCCCTTGTACAAAAGCTTTTTATTCCAGATTTCTTTCAACGCCCACCACTCTGACTCAATAAAATTGTCGTGGTAAGTGACATAGGGATCATCCATATCCGCCCAGAAACCGACCGTTCCCGAGAAATCCTCCCACATTCCCTTGTACTTCCACACGGATTCCTTGCACTTCTTGATAAAGGGTTCCATGCCGTACTCTTCGATCTGCTCCTTGCCATTCAGCCCCAGAAGCTTCTCGACCTCAAGCTCAACGGGAAGGCCATGTGTGTCCCATCCAGCCTTTCTCGGCACCATATATCCTTTCATGGTGCGGTAGCGCGGGATCATGTCCTTGATGACACGCGTCAGTACGTGTCCAATATGCGGCTTGCCGTTTGCAGTCGGCGGTCCGTCATAGAAGGTGTAGGTCTCACCCTCCTTACGGCTGTCCATACTCTTTTTGAAAATATCATTGTCCTTCCAGAATTTTTCGACGTTTTTCTCTCTGTCCACAAAATTGAGGTTTGTGTCTACCTTGTTGTACATATAATTCTGCTCCCTTCCTTCTCCGGAACTGTTAAGAAATAACTTGAATGATTATCAAAAGCAGCTGCTTCATACGTGTCAAAAAATATACGCACATCCTGAAAACTGCCACCGAGTAATCTGTTCAAGTATTTCACGACAATTCCTTCACGCCTAACAAATATTTCCGTACCCTTCCCCTGCCGCCGCGCGCCATTCGCCGACTCAGCGGCATATTTTCTCTGCATGGGGCTGTGCACTAAAAAGGCTCTCATCCTGTAAATAGGACGAGAGCCTTGCGATCGTTATACCACCTAATTACAGCGTACTCTGTCTCTGGAATCTGTATTCTCCTGCAAAAACATCCAAAAACTTTTATACACGTTCCCTTTAACGCCGGGAAATGCGTCAGTACTTATTCTGCTCTGCCACGCACCAGTGGAGCGTAAAACCAAACCGTTTTGTCCCACTCCATACGCATCATCAAAACATTTCAGCCTGCAACTCAGGAGTGATCTTCGGCAATCCCATACTCGTACTGGCTCCCACCTAGGGCTATTGAAAAAATAAGATGCCCTCCCAGCTCTCTGTGACTTTCTGAAACTGTGTACTGTCTCCATCATCGTCTTTGATATTATAAAATACAGTAACAGTATAAACTTCACGCTCCGCACTTGTCAAGTAAAAAAATAAGTACTGCATAAACAAATAAATCACTTATAACATTTATTCCAGCGAATCAATATACTTCATATAGTTTACAACCATCAGTGCAATCTTAAAGGTCAAGGCATCGTCAAATTTCCGAATATCAAGTCCAGTGGACTGATGCAGCTTCTCTATTCTGTATACAAGTGTATTTCTGTGCACATAAAGTTGTCTTGAAGTCTCCGACACATTCAGATTATTGTCAAAAAATTTCTGTACTGTTGTCAATATCTCATCATCCAGATCATCAGGAATATTATCGCCAAAGATCTCTTTCATAAAAATGCGGCACAAATTAATCGGAAGTTGGTAAATCAATCGTCCGATTCCAAGTGTGTTATAGGCTGTAATGGACTTCTCCATGTAGAATATCATCCCTACATCGCGCGCCATCTTCGCTTCTTTGTAAGATTTTGACACTTCCTTAAGTTCTGGAACAATAGTACCGTAAGCCACCTTCGTTATGAGCATTGCCTCTGCGTTGAGCATGTCCACAATCACCTGTGCAGTCTGCGCAACCTCTTCATACGCCTCAAGTGTACTAACCTCTTTGATGAGAATAATATTTTTCTGCTCCACAGCGGTTAAATAACATCCCACCTGTCCTTCAAAAATATTTTTCAGCATCTCCATTGAAATGTTATCCTTATCATTCTGCGCTTCAATCAGGTATACTACACGCGGTACTTCTGATGCGATATGAAGCTTCTTGGCGCGATTATAAATATCGACAAGCAGCAGGTTATCAAGAAGAAGATTCTGGAAGAAATTATTCTTATCAAAATGCTCTTTGTAGGCAATTACCAGATTTTGTATTGCACTCACCGCAACTTTTCCGATCATATAGGCGTCCGAACCCGCCCCTTTTGCGATCAACACATAGAGCACATCACCGTCTTCGAGAACCTTCAACATATGATATCCGCCTACAATCTGGCTGTCGGCCGGCGAATTGACAAAGTTTCTCACCAATTCCTGTGATATATTTCTGCTGTCAAAGGTTGTTGCCACTGTAATTCCTTCCATATCAATCACACATAAATCAATCTTTGTAATCGTCTTTAGCTCGTCTATGCTTGTTTGAATTACCTGATTTGAAATCATCTTCTATCCTCTCCTGAACTTTTTTATTATTTTGTTAAAAAACCCGGGTGAAACAATTCACCCGGGTAAATTTATCAGCTGTACCACGACTAGTTTGTAACGATCTTCTCTGTCTCTTTGTCGAATACATGAATCTTCTCGATATCAATTGCAAATTTCACCTTATCGCCAGGTCTTGCAGTTGTTCTGGGATCAACTCTTGCAGTGATCGGGAACTCTGCCAAATCAGCATATAAGAATACTTCTGCACCGAGCAACTCGTATACACGAATTGTTGTCTCGAATGTACTATCAGACTTTGCCTCTACCATCATCTGTGAATCGTAGATATCTTCTGGTCTGATACCGAATGTAACAGTCTTTCCATTGTAGCCGCCGTCGATGAGCTTCTTAGACTTCGCTGGAGGAAGCGGAATCGAGAGACCTGCTACCTTCAAGCTTGCTGTGTCACCCTTTACATCTACTGTAGCATCGATGAAGTTCATCTGCGGAGAACCCATGAATCCAGCTACGAATAAGTTCTGTGGCTTCTCGTACAAGTTCTGCGGTGTATCTACCTGCTGAACAATACCATCCTTCATAACAACGATACGAGTACCGAGTGTCATAGCCTCTGTCTGGTCATGTGTAACGTAGATGATCGTTGTGCCGAGTCTCTGATGCAGCTTAGCGATCTCAATACGCATCTGTACACGAAGTTTTGCATCCAAGTTGGAAAGAGGCTCATCCATGAGGAATACTTTAGGATTACGCACAATTGCACGTCCCATCGCAACACGCTGTCTCTGACCACCTGACAAAGCCTTTGGCTTTCTGTCAAGGAGTGCTGTCAAGTCAAGGATCTTAGCTGCTTCCTTAACCATTTTATCAATTTCATTCTTAGGAACTTTTCTTAATTTAAGACCGAATGCCATGTTGTCATACACTGACATATGAGGATACAGCGCGTAGTTCTGGAATACCATCGCAATATCTCTGTCCTTTGGCTCAACATCATTTACTACTCTGTCGCCAATCTTCAACTCGCCGGAAGAAATGTCTTCAAGACCTGCAATCATACGGAGTGTAGTAGACTTACCACAACCTGAAGGTCCTACGAAGATGATGAACTCTTTGTCAGCAATTTCAAGATTGAAATTCTTAACTGCTTCGAATCCATTTGGATATACCTTACAAACATTTTTTAAAGATAAACTTGCCATATTAAAATGCCTCCCGAAATTATTGATTATTTTGTTTCGTTGAAAGTAGTATGTACAAATCACATCGACATTCTTTCAACAAGTTGTTTTTACATGTTTTAAGTATAAAATAAATTTAAATAAAATGCTATGCCATAAATCCACAAATATTTTTTAACGCTTATGTGACAATTGCTTACAAGGCATTCAGAAAGTCAATTTTAATGATATCACATAAGCACTTTGTCCAACTTATCAAGTTAATTCTATACAAATTATCCAAAGGCAAGCATCATT
>CAMWXA010000172.1 GCA_947178035.1 uncultured Lachnospiraceae bacterium
ATTAACAGGATTCATGTATTGTTTGTGCCGAAAGGCAGGAACGACGCAAGGAGGGCATGCCGCATCGGCATGACTGGAAGTGTGTAAAGAAATTCTAAGCGGCCAAAGTACGCCCGTTAAGAATTTCTAAATTACACACTGATTATTTGTGCCGCTGATGGCGGTATGGGAGGTAAGATTGAAGAGTGTGTATGAAAAATTATTGTAATATCTATTTATTTTCACACACTTATCAGGTACAATAAGTGTGTGAAAATAACGTGATTGCTTAAAATGGAAGTGCTAGATAAGATGCTTTTGGAATGGAATGAATTTTGCGTAATGTTGTAAAGGGGACTCTTGTGAAGGAACAGAATTCATTACTGCATAGATATCAGGCGATATTGTTATGATGCGCAAAATAGGGGAGGAGTTTTTTATGCCAGAAACATATGAAAAGGATGGAGTTGTATATTTCAGGGAGCCGTATAAAGTCAGTATGACAGAGTGGGTATGTACTTATCTGGATTGTGATGCACTTGTGGATCACATAGATTATGACAGTGATACTGTGTTGGTATATGCATACTCTAAAGATTTAGAGAAAATAAAAGCGGTAAGAGGAACGTATCAGATATTAGGCAGTTTATCCTCACAGGAGGTAAATAGTATTGATTAATATAAAATACAATCAGAAAAGCGCGTGTTACATTGTCGAATTTTCGGGGCTAGGCGACCGAATTGTCACTGGAAAATTTGATACAGGCGCGGTCGCGACCATCATAACAACCAGGAAATTAGGTTTGACAGATAGGCAGCTTGATTTGCTAAAGAAGCACTTTGACAGAACGGTGGAACGGCCTAAAAGTTTTCATTCGGCAACGAATGGGGAAATGAAAGGGTATCTTGTCAAGGCACGGGATGTGATGCTGTATAAAACCTGTTTAAAGGATTTTTATTACTATTTAGTTTTGGATAATAATCTGAACAAAGCTCTTTTAGGGGATGATTTTATTTCGTGTTGTACTTTTAATCACAGGCCTCAGGGGGATATTGTCATCACGACGATAGATACAGCTTCCTATTCTGCTTTTTATAAAGGGGATAATGCGAAATGTTTTGACATTTCTGAAATCTTGTAATTGGGAATTAGCAAATGAGTTTATGGGGAAAAGACGAAGTAAGACGTTGTTATGGCAGATTAATTCAGGTGAAATACACAATTCTCACATTGCTTCTCACAGTTATCTTTGCCTTCGGCAGCATGGCGGGGATGCGTCTGGTTCTGCGGGCGAGGGAACAGCAGCTCTTGTCAGAGCAGGGGAAAGCTGCGGTGGAATCGCCTGTCCGCGCTTGGCAGAAGGAGGAGGACACGGACTTTGACCAGGAGGCGTATCTGCTTACGATGGAGCAGATAGAGGAGGTTATACGCAGCTGGGATGAGCATCTGGCCGTGACGGTTCACAATCCGGTCAACGGGCAGATTTCGATGGAGACTGCGATTGAGTCCGGAAAGGAATGGCTTGCCGAAATGGGATTCAGGACGGCTGCAGATGTGGATAGCCCGGAGGTATATTCTGTGCAGGCATCGCTCAGCATTGTCAATCAGAACCAGTCCGCAGGAACGCAGTCGGAGCCCTATTACAGCTTTTGGGTACTGCGTTTTTCCAATCAGTCGATGATGGCATTTCTGCGTCTGAATGCGGTGACGGGAAACATCTGGAGTGCAGATATCACATTGTATGGAGATTTGCCAGAGGAAATCTCGTGTGAGAAATTGAGCCGCTTTGTGGAATTGTCAGGATTGCCGGTTTCGCAGGATGACACAAGTGTCATAACGAAAAATGCGGACAGGACGGACGTTGTCCTGAAAATCGCAGACAGCCAGCTTCAGGCGGAGATGGCTTTTTGGCGTACACAGACAAAGGTTGTCTATGTCGTTGCTGAGGAGAACGGATTGGTGGATTATCAGGGGAATACGCCGATTGGGGAGACGACAAGGATTCTTTTTAATATACGGTGAACAGCAGCGGCCGGGCTGGTGGAATAAATTTTACAACAATGACACAATTATGACGAAAATAAGTCGCAGCACTCAGGTAGGATATGAAGTATTCTGTCTGGGTGTTTTTTATGCACACGGGCACCCGGCGCGTGAGTATTGGATTTTAAAATGGAGGGACAAATATGGAATTACAGGTAGAACAGCTATGCAAATCTTACAGGAGAAAGGAGGCGCTGCGGGAAGTCAGCTTTACATTGCGCAAGGGTATATATGGACTGTTGGGCGAAAACGGGGCAGGCAAGAGTACCCTGATGCGTCTGTTGGCCACGGTGGATTTTCCGACAAGGGGGAGTATCCGCTGTGACGGGAAGGATATCTTTCAGATGGACGAGAAATACCGCAGCTTCATTGGATATATGCCGCAGAATTACAGCGTCTATCCCGGTTTTACCGCAAGGGATTTTCTGGAATATATGGGCGTTCTAAAGGGCATTCCCAAGGAGAAGCTGAAATCCAGAATTGACGAGGTGCTGGAGTTTGTGAATCTGTCCGATGCGGCGGGCAGAAAGGTGAAGACTTTCTCGGGCGGCATGAAGCGCAGGATTGGGATTGCGCAGGCGATTATCAACGATCCCAAAATTCTGATACTGGACGAGCCGACGGCAGGGCTTGATCCCAAGGAGCGCATTCGCTTTTCCAATATTATCAGTGACATGGGAAAGGACAAAATCGTGCTGCTGTCTACCCACATTGTCTCGGATATCGAAGCTATTGCAGGCGGGCTTGTCGTGATTAAGAAGGGCGAGATTCTGGAAACTGGAAATGTGGACGCGCTGGTTCAGAAGGTGAAAGGACAGGTATGGGAGGCGGTCGTGCGTCAGGAAGCATACCAGAGACTTCGGAAAGAGCGGTCTGTCATACACCTGAAACAGATGGGAAAAGAGGTTCAGGTCCGGTTTGTGGGAGAGAAGTATGCCGACGAAAACTGCCCCAGCACAGAAATGAACCTGGTAGAGCCAACGCTGGAGGATTACTATATTTTTGCTGGCGGCAGGGAAGAAATGGGAGGCGGGTTCTCGTGAGGGAAACAAAAGGAAGCGCATGGGAAGTGATTTATCACAACAGTTCATATATGGCAAAAATGATGCGAACGATAAGTCTCATAAAAATCGAGGCAAAAAGAATATTAAATACCAGACTATTTCTGTCTTTTCTGGCAATTGTTGTCCTGTTTTCTGCGTACAGCGTTCACTCTGTGCTCAGGCGCTACGAGATTCCGCGCAAAGCGGGGGCTGTGATTACATGGCGTGAAAATCTGGCGCATGCAAAAGCCAATTCACAGGAAAAGGATATCGACAGGGAAATTCTGGAACGGATGCGGCAGTATGAGGGAGAATTCGTCTACATCGATGAGACAAATCTGGAGGAGCTGGTCATGGCAAATTATGAAGTGCGTTCTGTGCAGGAATTGACCGATGAAGACACCAGCAATTTTTATGCAAGGCGGTTGGAGAATATCCGCACAATGCTTGAGGAAAGTTCGCAAATCCAGTATACGCAGGAAGAGATTTCCCGGTTTATGCAGCGCGCGGCGCAGATTTCAGGGATATCGTCTGGCTATGCGGAAGGCTGGAAAGCGCTGCATGATGGAATGGAATCCTACACGGCACTGCTGCTGATTCTGATTGCGGTCTTGCTGCTGCCGCTTTTTGGGGTGGACGCCAAGAGCGATATGAGCGAACTGTACCGGTCGGCGGAATATGGGAAGAGGCCGTTGGACCACGCCAGAATACTAACAGCGTTTTGCATCGGCACGCTTCTTTATATTATCGGTCTGTTTTTGTTTTTCGTGATCCGTATGGCACCCTTTGGATTGGAGGGCTGGAATCAGGGGATTCAAAGCAGCCAAAGGACATTTTTCTCCCTGTACAACATCACGAACATGCAGCAGTTTTTCTGGAATGCAGCAGTCGGCTTTGTCGCGCTGTTGTTTGTCATTTCGCTTGTAATCCTGATTACGGTTGTCATGGATCAGATGATGACCAGCGCGGTCATATTTATCTTTTTCTGGATTTTACTGCTGCTTTTTGACCAGATGTATCTGTGGCCGGTCAATCACTATTTTGCCAATTTTATGCCGCTTCGCATGACTTCCTTTTCCCATTATTATGTTGGCAATGAGATATACAGGATATGCGGAGTGAGTCTGTCCGGCATGGCGTGGTGCTGCCTGCTGGCGGGACTGCTTGCCGGGATGCTCCTGACGGCAGCAATCTTGTGGGAGCGGATAAAGAGAAAAAGAGGCGTATACTAAATTCTTTTCACAGGTCAGGAATGCGCTGAACTGCGCATTCTGTGAGAACATGATTCAGGAGTGAAAATTTTGCTTATGAGCGGCTCCCAAGCCGTGAATAGAAACATTTTAAGAAATTTCTGGATAGATACATGCGAAAACTGCATTGCATACCCCTCCATAAAATGCTATGATAAATAGTAACTGTTCAGGATAGGATTGGCACTGCCAGAGCCGCGAGGAAACGTAGTGGCTTTACGCCTGTAACGATGAGGATGCTGAGCTGTTACAATAAATTAGTATTTTACGGAGAGCGCCATGAAAAGAAAAATCAAAATATTATCCCCTATTTTTCTGTTGACCATACTATTGTCTGGATGCCAAAGAGATAATCCTGCTCCATTGGAGGAGGTGCAGGCTCCCGATTCTGATATGGTCAATCTGACTGTATGGGGAGCAGCAGAGGACGAAGAACTGCTTCGGCAGATCATTGACAGTTTTGTTGAGCAGTACGGAGGACAGGCAGATTTTCAGATTACATATCAGCCCCAGAGCGAGAGCAGCTGCAAAGATGCGCTGATGGCGGATCTGGAAAATAGTGCAGATGTATTTGCCTTTGCGGATGACCAGTTAAATACACTTGTGGCTGCCGGCGCTCTGGATCCCGTGGAAAATGCAGAATCTGTGCGGGAATCCAATCTGCCGGAGGCCGTGCTTGCTGCATCGGTCAACGATATCCTGTATGCCTTGCCTTTAACAGCAGATAACGGATATTTTCTCTACTATGATAAGCAATACTTTACGCAGGAGGATATCATCTCTTTAGATCAGATGCTGGACATCGCCGCGGAGCATGGCAAAAAAGTTTCAATGGAATGGTCATCTGGATGGTATGTGTATTCGCTGTTTGGCAATACGGGATTGACAGTTGGACTGAATGATGACGGAATTACCAACTACTGTACATGGAACAGTACAGATGGGAAGATTAAGGGGACGGACGTTGCACAGGCTATGCTTGACATAGCGGAGCATCCGGGTTTTATCAGTACAGATGATGCCGGATTTCTTGAAGGCGTTCAAAACGGAACAATCATTGCAGGTGTTAACGGTGTGTGGAATGCTGTTGCCGTGGAGGAAGTCTGGGGCAGTGATTTTGGTGCGTCGAAACTGCCGATGTATACATGCGGCGGACAAGAGGTTCAGATGGCATCATTCTCCGGGTATAAGCTGATAGGGGTCAATGCCTATTCAGAACATAAAATGTGGGCGGCAAGACTGGCGCAATGGATTACGAGTGAGGAGAATCAGAAACTTCGTTTTGCACTGCGCGGACAGGGACCGTCCAACATCGCTGCTGCAGCTTCCGGGGAAGTGCAAAGTTCACTGGCGATCGCTGCATTGCTGGAACAGTCGGAATTTTCCTGTCTGCAGCGTATCGGGGGCAATTACTGGGAACCTGTCACGGTTTTTACTGCGGAGATTCTGGCGGGAAATCCGTTGGGGAAAGATCTTCAGGAGCAGCTTGATATAATGGTTGAGGGGATTACAGCCCCATAAGATTCATGCGGTAAAGGAGTTTCAGTTGTGATGAAAAATATCAGTTTAAAACATCGTTTAATCATTCCGATCGCCCTTCTTGGAATCGTGGCAGTTTTATCCAATATTCTCTCGATCATCAATATTCGCAATGTGAACACGAGTGCTGCTAACATTGCAGATAATTACATGGACGGCAAGAGCAGACTGTCAGAGATCTGTCAGTCTTCCATGAATATACATCAGATGGCGCTGAGCCATATTGTTGCCATCGACTATGGCACGATGACGGCACTTGTCAGACAGATTAAGGAGGAGGAGACGGTTCTTGAGGATATGCTTGAGGAGTTTGAACAGTATGTGACGCCGGAAGATCAGGTACAGTATGAACTGTTATTGTCGGATTACGATTCGTTCCGGCATGCGCTTGTTTTTCTTGTCTGTGCCAGCGCAAGCCATAAGACGCAGGATGCATATGCATATGCAAATGGGGATGTTGCCTTGTATGCCAGTGCCATGAAGACGGATATTGATGTCTTGAACGCATCCATCAGTGAGCAGACTGCAGATGCAAGGAATCATTTGTCTGCAACATATTATATAGCTCTGGCAATTGGTGCGGCTTCTGCACTGATGTGTGTATTGCTCGTGTTTGCGGATTTGAAACTGATTACCAGTTATGTGGTTATTCCGGTCAAGAGCATTCTGAAAACAATTAAGGAAAGTTCCGGGCGCATCAATCTGATGACTGGAGAAGTTCTGAAAAGGACGCGGGCTTCAAAAGGGAGTGCATCGGATCTGTCTTCCCTTGCAGATCAGCTGTCTGCGACGATACAGGAGGTTGCAAGCAATGTGTCCGCTATCAATGATAACGCGGAGAATGTCAGGCTGGATGCTGAGGATATGGCAGACGAATGCAGCGCCATCACGGAGTATAGTGCTCATATGAATGCACGCGCAGATGGGATGCAGCAGTCTGCACAGAACAGTGCGCGGATTACAGGCGCCAAGGCGGAGGAAATCTTGGTTTCCCTGAATGATGCGATTGCCAAAAGTAAAAGTGTGGATCAGATCAGCAGTCTGACAGGTGAGATTCTCTCTATCGCACAGCAGACGCAGCTGATTGCCCTGAATGCCGCGGTGGAGGCTGCAAGGGCGGGGAAAGCCGGAAAGGGCTTTGCGGTTGTTGCCGAGGAGGTGCGCGATCTGGCAAATTCCAGTCATGAAGCTGCCAACAGGATTCAGGAAATCAACAGTGTGGTAACTGCTGCGGTATATAACCTCTCCGATAACGCCCAGCAGCTGGTTGGATATATGAGTGAGTCTGTTTTGGCGGAATTTCAGGCGTTTGTACAGTCTGGAAGCCAGTACAAGGAAGACGCAGCCTATATCCGCCGATCGATGGCAGAATTTCACGAGCGTGCAAACCGGTTGAAACATTCCATGTCGGAAATTGCGGATTCCATCGGCACGATTACAACGGCAGTCAATGAGGGCGCAGACGGCATTTCAGGCGTCGCAGGCAATACCCGTCAGCTTGCTGGCGATATGGAAGATATTGCGCAGCGCATGGGAGTAAACCAGAAAGTGGTAAAAGAGTTGGAAAAGGAAACGATGGTGTTTGATAATCTATAGGAGCATGACACACCAAATTGGAAAGGGCAGACAGATGAGAGGGAAATTGTTGATCGTGGACGATGAAAAGGGCATCGTGGATATGATGGAAAACTATTTTTCCATGAAGTATGATGTGCTGACCGCCTACAGTGGCGGGGAGGCACTTCAAAAAGTGGCAGCATGCCCGGACTTGATTCTGCTTGACATCAACATGCCCGGAATGGACGGGCTTTCAGTCTGCAGGGAAATCAGGGAGTATGTCACATGTCCTATTTTGTTTTTGACAGCGCGGGTTGAGTCTGCGGACAAGATTGACGGTTTTCGGGCGGGAGCGGATGACTATATCGTAAAACCGTTTGATCTGGATGAGCTGGGGGCGCGGATTGAGGCGCATTTGCGGAGAGAGCAGCGGCGGCAGGGCAGAGTGACATTGCGGTTTTTCGGCGATTTGGCGATTGATTATGGTGCGCGGACTGCCGCAGTGAATGGTGCGCTGATACCTTTTTCCAGGAGAGAGTTTGATATTGTGGAGCTGTTGTCATTAAATGCGGGGCAGGTATTTGACAGGGAGCGGATCTATGAGACAATCTGGGGATTTGACGGGGAAGGAAACAGCGATACGATTATGGAGCATATCCGCAAGATCAGGACAAAGCTTGCCGATCATACGCCCCGCGGTTATATCGATACAGTATGGGGGTGTGGTTACAAATGGAACGGTTGAAGAATATGGGACTCAGGCGTTCTTTTTTTCTGTTGTCCGTGCTTTGCCTGGCAGCGTCGCTGCTGCTGACTTACGGAGTCTATCACATTTGTGTAAGGCTTGCAGAACGCTATCCCACGTATGGTGTCGTGATCAGTTCCGATGGAACGATGGTAAGCATGGGGACGCCGACACCGGAACAGGAAAGAGCCCGGGAGCTGTTGGGAAGGATACAGATTCTTGCTGTTCTGATCATTCCGGTGAGCGGGTTGGGGCTGGCGGGAATCCTGTTTTACCGTTTGAAGCTGCGGACGCCGATTGCGGTCTTGAACAGCGGCACGGAGCGGATACGCAGACATGACCTTGACTTCTCTATTCCCGAGGTCTCTGCGGATGAGCTGGGACAGATCTGCGCGGCATTTGAGACGATGCGCGGGGATCTGATGCGCACCAACCAGGAGCTGTGGCGGCAGGCCGAGGAGCGCAGGCGGCTCAATGCGGCATTTGCCCACGATCTGCGCAATCCGATTACGGTGTTGAAGGGGACTGTAAAAATGCTGCGGCAGGGAAACGGGGACGAACAGGCATTGGAGCGGTTGGAAATTTATACGCTGCGCATTGAACAGTATGTGGA
>CAMWXA010000173.1 GCA_947178035.1 uncultured Lachnospiraceae bacterium
ATATAGTGCATTGCCACATGCATCAAATCCATATATATTTAGTATTCTTTTACCCATATGTAACACTCCCATTACGCACCTATTTGAATAGCCGTTCCACTGTGTCCTTTGATGCCAAAACATGGTATCTGTCATTATCAGGATTCAATTTCTCTATGTTGCAATTTAAATACTTATGTATTGTGCGCTTTAATTCCTCTATATTATATACGACATCATACCTTACTCCCTCCCATTCCTTTGGCATATAATTCATACTTAATTCGCCTGGAAAATTGAGAAAAATAACAGGTTTTCCATAAAGTGCCGTTTCATATCCGGCTGTTGACTGGGTGGAAATAACAAAATCAGATTCAGTTACAGCATCGTTGAAGCTTCCGCCTATAAATTTATATCTGCATTTTAACTCTTGAACGCCATATTGTTTTAATGTCATCCCAGCGTTGCATGGATGGTTCTTAATAATGACCGACAGTGAACTGTCATTAAAATATTGTTCCATCTTCTTTATCCACTTTAAAATATTTGCTGACGCCGTTTTGTCATATGCAAGTGCGATTAGTATGTTTTTTCTATCGTTTTTCTTTCTATTAATGCACTGATAATCCCCCTGCAGTCGTAATGCAGGCGCTATCATAACCTTTATATCCGGAATGAACTGTTTCGGAATCTGTTTGAAACATTCTGCTATCACAGCTATTTCCTGTGGAGCTGCTTTATGATTCATCTGCATCCTGTCAGGAGCCACATTTATATTTTTGGAATCAATCGGATATCCTACATATCCTATGCTTTTTCCTTTTGGATATGCTCTACGATACCCCATAAACAATCCGTTTGAACTGGGTTGTCCTTCATACCAGCCTATAAGCCTCTCAATTTCTATCCCCCGCTTTTTCATACGTTTAACTGCCCAATACTTTAACATGCCTTCGGCTGAATTACTTGATAAAATGCCATTGAACAAATCCCCGTTTACAATTGGTGTAACATCAATATTATTAAAGTGCTTTTTAGGCAGGCAGAATGCAGCGCAAAACAAAGGAAAAAGAAACAGCTTAAAGTAATCTTGTATTTTTAAAAACTGCTCTTTGAATATATACCTGTACCTACTGCTCCTGACTATTTTTCTTACCACTGTCGCTGTTGAGGCCCTCTTATTTACAACTATCTGAGGCATAAAGAACAATTTCCTGTCTGTATAGTCAAGTATGTTCTTAAAATATTTTTCTTCGTAACTTCCACAATCGACTTCCGAAGCCTTTATATACGTGTCGATTAGAACAATATGCTCCTTCCTGTCTAAAAGTTTTATTTCTTTTTCTTCCAAAACTTTGCGAATCTCTCTATGCTCTTCTATTCTTTTATTTATGTATTTTATATATTCTACAAGCAATTCTGAAATTGATATGTTTTCGGCACTGTTTTTTAATTTTACACATATACTTCTTCCCGATGACTGGAAATGATTCTTTATTGTTTCAGCAATTTCCTTTGACGGACAGTATACAAACCGAATCCTGCAGTCTGCCTTAATCTGCTCAATGCCTAATATCGCTATGCATATATTTTTTAAAGCATCCGACAAGAACCAGTATTTACTGGAAAGCGATGTTGACCACCAATATATTGTATTTTTTCCTTAACTCATATGACCAAGCATTACTACATATTCATTCTTATATTTTTCATACAATATATTTAAAAGTCTTGTATTTTCTTCTGACATGCTGCATAAATCTAAAATATTTTCTCTGGTCATTCTGCTCTCTCCATTTCTCCGGCTACTGTCACTTCAAACATCTTTAAACAATACAACTCTTGCCGGAGCGCCATCCGCGCCTGCAATGTTAATAGGAAAACAATACACTTGATATATTCCTTCCACTACCTGTGTTAAATCCAACATTTCTGCAATCAGAACTTCTTTAGATAATAAAATATTATGTATACTCCTTCCAGCAACACGTTTTGCTCGCGGTCGTTCAATCGTCATATAGTCTATGCAGATCATCTTAATATTCTTCTCCGCCAAATATTCTGCCGCTTCATAATCTAATGTAACATAATCTTTCAACACTGCCTCCCCATGAAACACATTGGAATTATCAGTTTTCAATATAACGATATCTCCTGAAACGATGTCGTAATGGCTTAATAACTTTTTTGTTATTTCATCGTTTCCCCGCAGATCCAATAATTTGGCAGTGCCATTCAAAGCCTCTAACGAAATTTGGTCTATAGTCTTACCACCAGATACAAAATGACTGGGCGCATCAATATGTGTCCCTGTATGGGTACCAATGGTGATCAGTGACACATTAGCGGAATCCCCCTTTTCCAGGTTCTGAACCCGTTGAATGGAAAACTTAGGATTATTCGGATAGACTGCCATAAAATCAGTGTATGGATAACTAACATCTATCAACATTTTGCTCCATCTCCTGTATGCACTCAATAATTCCCTGCCCCAAATCATGATAACAATTGCTTACCAGCTTATAATTTGCATGAGGCTTATATGTATATGGCGTAACACTATAATGCAATTCTGATGTCTCTCCATCATAAATTACTTCAAGCTTTTTATTCAGGATTTCACTCAGTAACGCCATAACCTGCTTTCTGGTATATGTTTCCTGTCCTGTCAACTGTAAATGCTGGTTAATATATTTTGTGTCTAATATTTCAACACTTAATTTCGCTGCATCTGAGACATGTATATACTCTCTTGTGTCTTCCTCTGTTCCAAAACAATGAATTTTTTCCCCACTCATGGCCTTTTCTATCATTCTTTTCATACCGTTTCCTTTATCTGCCCTCGGTCCATACAGCGAACCATAACGCAGAATGGTATATTCGAGTCCATACTTTCTTTCATACTCTTCTATATAAAGTTCCGCTGACTGTTTACTGCAGCGGTAAAATCCACCCTTCTCACTATTTGCATAAAAAGAACTTGCATATACAAAACGTCTCACCTGATATTCCACACAGGCATCTAAAATATTACATGTACCTGCTACGTTAAGCAGAACCGTATCTACAGGTTTTGTAGATGCACTGTCTAAATCTGCTATTCCTGCATAGTTATAAACATAATCGCAGCCTTCTACCACACTAAAGACCTGCTGCCTGTCCAGAATATCCCCAGTCATCATAAACTGCCCATATTGTAGATACTCAGACTTCCGCTTATCAAAAATAACAACTTCATATCCCTGCTTTACCAGTTCATCTGCCACATGGCTCCCCAAAAAGCCAGAACCGCCAAACACAACTGCCTTCATTTACATTCCCTCTATTATTTTTTCGATCTGCAGCAGATTATCCACTTTATATTTAACATCTTTAAACGATTCTGTATTATCCTTTGTATTCCTTCCAATAAACCGCAGTCCTGTGTTCTCTGCCGCATTCCTGTCTGTTGACGCATCACCTACAAAGACCATTCTTTCCTTTTGGTATCCGTATGTCCGACAAATCTCTTCTACAATCTCTTCTTTCTTCATTGGTGTACCATAGATCTGCTTAAAATATTGAGACAGTTTTCTTCCTTCCACGATCTGCCTGAGTTCTTCCTCTGGTGTTCCGGATGCCACATATAATTCATATGTCTTATAATTTCTTTCCAAAAATTCCTTTGCGCCAGGCACAAACGGACATTCCATAACGCGTGAAAAGGCAATCTCCGAAAATCTGTCCGCCAGTTTTTGTTCTAATTCTCCCGAATAAGGCTGTTGTAAAATCTTTTCTATAAAATACTGAAATTTAACATGCCTTGAAATTCCCATATGTGTCATATGGTACGCAACAAAGGCGTCAGCCTGCGGTTTGGGATAGTCTTTCACCACATCTGCAAATGTTTCCGTCTTAATCTGAGCCGATTCCAAAATAACCCCGTCAAAATCAAATACAACAGCTTTAATCATACTTTATCCCCAACCCTTCAAAAAGATTCTGGACCGCTTCCATCTCCATAACTGCCCGTCCTTCCTTTGCACTGGAAGAAATATGCGGCGTCAAAATAACATTATCCAGCTCACATAATTTACCCTGATAGGGTTCCTGATTATATACGTCAAGCGCCGCTCCCTGTATCCGTTTTGTTTTCAATGCATCATATAATGCGTCTTCATCTACGAACCTGCCTCTGGATGTATTTACAAGAAATGATGTCTCCTTCATTTTCTGAATATCATCCGCTCCAATAAGATAAGTCCCTTCCTCACAATTGGAAGCATGTATTGTTATAACATCTGCCCATGCAATAAGTTCCTGCTTCTCCATATATGTAAATTCATTCTTCATATCCTGTACATCCGTGTAAGCGATTTCTACGCCAAATGCACTGAGAAGTTCTGCGACCCTGCGTCCTATTCTGCCCAGTCCAATAATGCCAATATGTTTCCCGTTCAGCATAAAACCCGTCATTTTATTCCAAACCCCCGCCTTTAAATCCCGGTTCATACTGGAAACATTTTTCAGTAAATCCAGCATAATCGTAACGGTCAGTTCCGCTACAGAAGCTACCGGTGCGTTTGGCGTGTTATACAACTTTATGCCCGATTCTTTGCAGGCTTCCTGATCCACATTGTCCATGCCAACACCGCATCTTGAAATAACTTTGATGTTTGGCCGTTTCATTAACGCTTCTCTTGTGATATTTTCCACGCCTGCTATGACTGCATCAACATCAGCCGTCAGATCAATAAATTCTTCTGTTGTCAGTTTTCTTCCATACGGATTTAAAACGACCTCACATTTCTCCCTGCAAAGCTCTAATGGTCTGTTGTCTGCCTTCCCAAAGGAACTAGTTGTAATTAATACTCGCATTTTGCTTCCTCCCGTCCCAAGTATTATCAGTTGTTAACACCTCTTAATAAGGCTCTCATCTACTCAAATAAACCAATATCCTTTCTATGAGCAAAATCAGGATACTTTTTCCTATTAGACACCACCTTTGCCGGATTTCCTATCACGATAGAATACTCTGGGATACATTCTTTTACTACTGCTCCTGCACCAATTACACAGCCTTTACCAATATGTGCTCCTGATAGAATTGTAACCCTCTTCCAATCCACACATTATCTTCAATAACAATGGAATAAATCTGCCCCTTATAGTCAATCTTCTTCGCACAATGTCCTCTTTTCTGAAATGGCAACTCTGAAAAAGAATAAGTATCTACATACATTTCTTTTTCTACAAAAAATCTCCTCCGTCCACAGTTATAACCTGTCCTGTAATAAATCCAGCTCCTTCGGAAAGCATATAAATAACACAGCCTGCTATTTCTTTCTTATTTCCTCCCCGCTTTAAAGGAATCATTGCTATTCTCTGCGCTACATCCTCTTCTGAAAGCTTCTTTCGTTCCCGGTTAAATTTCGTATCAAAAAAACCTGGCGCTATTGCATTTACCAATATTTTGTCCGATGCTAAATCCCTTGCAAGCCTTTTTACTGCACATTCAAGCGCCGCTTTTGCCATGCCATAACCTATTGTTGTACTTCCGCCGCCTCTTTTAACTGATGCGGTACTAATAAACAGTATCCTCCCCGCATTAGTTCCTTTCATAATATGACACGCATATTTCGCCAGCATGAATGGATAAACAGCATTAGACAAATATTCATTTGCCAACTGTTCTGAGGTTACCTCTGACCAGTGGCACGTATATGATATATTCCCTAAAAAAATCACTATCCCATTCATGCCGTCTGCCCATCCCGCATACTCTTCCACAATACTTTTGCAGTCAGCTTCACTGGTAATTGTGCTTTGTATCAGTTTTACATTATTTTTATCTTCATATTGCTCTACTGCTTTTTTATTAGAAGAATAATGTAACCCAACTCTGCATCCGCTTTCAACAAGGATTGGTAATACTTCCGATGCAAGTTCACTACTTGCCCCCACAACCAGCACTTTGTCCATGTAACTTCCTCCTAAACAAATTCCTTTTCCATCTGTGCTGTTCGCCATGGACAGCCATTGCAATCACTGATTTCATGAGACATTCCCTTCCTGTGCTGTTCCCGTATCTTCATCATTTTCTCATCATGCCAGCAGTCATATATAGACCGCTCATTAACATTTCCAAGACATAATCCCCGCAAATCGTCATTGTTGCAGCCAAATATCGTTCCATCCCATTCAATCGTCATTCTCTGCCAGAGCTGCGGACATGCCCAGCTGCCACGGAGTTCTGTATTTCGATAAGATTCATCTTTAAAATCAACCGCTGCTACTTCATCGGCCAGACTGCTCCATTGACTAACATACTTTTTTAAATCTGTACCTTCGAGTTTTACTGTCTGAATCCGGATTTTGGGATATGTTGTTTTATATTCTTCTCTTAATTTCCGCAATGTTTTTATATTGTTTATAACAGTATCCAGCTTTGCGCCAATTCTTACTGTCTCATATTCTTCTGCATTTGTTCCATCAACTGATACCGATACTCTGTCAAGATGTGCCAATATTAATTCCCTGCTGATATCTTCTGTAAGCAGCATTCCATTCGTATTAAAGTAGACGTCAAGTACCCCGCATTCTTTTGCATATTTCACCATTTGAGGCAAATCTTTATTAATGAGAGGCTCACCTCTATAGCTCAGCTTCAGTCCCCATAGTCTTCTGCCGGATTCTGGCGAAAACTGATCCATAACCTTTTTAAATGTATCAAATGTCAGATTTCCAAGCTGATGCTTTTGCAAAAGAGGCAGTTTATCACAAAAAGTGCAGCGTAAATTGCACAAGCTTGATGCTTCTATATCCAAATGAAGCGGTATTTCACGTAAATAAAACCGTCTGGGATACTGCAGCCATGCGTCACGATATTCCAGATACTCCTTTGATGCATTCTCCGGCTGGTTGCTTCCCTTCAGGGACTCAAAATTTGAATTTGGTTTAATTGTTATTTGTTTCATCGCTTTCCCCTATTTTACATACGGCAGTCTATCTTCTGTAAATCCATGCATCCTTAACCAGGCTTCCGCCAGAGGCATCTGCCATTCATAGTCGACATCGACCCCGCCCCATTGCTTAATCGGGTAAATCTTCTGCCCCATCCAGCGCTGCGGCAGAATTCCATAGTTCAAATCATCCAGACACCTTGGTCTGACCACTGATAAACATACATCAGCAAAATATGTATCGCCCTGATCATCCCTGTCACAGCTAATCTTCATGTCTTCCGGATAACATTCAAATGGAATAAATGGATGCAGCAGTCCGTCATTTCCTATTTTTCTGGCACGTACTGTGGAATACATGTTATACTTTGATACAGTGACGGCAGAATCATATTCCGGATTTTCCCGTAATATGCGAATCCCCTCATCTATCTGTTCCGGCAAAACACACGGAGCATTGCAATGCAGCAAAACCATAAATTCAATATCTTTTCCAAGTTCATTCTTAATATGCTGATATCCATGCACAAAAGCATCCTCGCCATGCGCTTCCTTTGTACATAGATAATCCGGACGCTTAATAATATTTACACCATGTTTTTCCCCTATTTTCATAATGTCTGGCGAATCAGTTGATATGTATACCTCATTTACTTCTGCTGCATGTATTGCAGCCAATAATGGATACTCCATAAATGCCCGTCCCATCACTGGATATGTATTTTTCCCCGGAAACCCGACACTGCCCTGCCGGCCAATTAATAATGCTGCTATCATAACATTTCTCCTCATATAATTATTTTTCCCAATCCTTATACCGATTGGATACTGACATATCACGTTTCATAACCATCCCCAGGAATCCTTCAAAGTCATGCTTCTTCCATATCTTCCTGCATATATATGATACGACTGGTATTTTAGTTGGATACTGAAAATATATTTCAGACCACAATACTTTCCAGCCTGAATGCATACAAAGCTTTTTCCAGTCCTCCGGCGATAATTCAAAAATGTGCTCCTGTTCTGCCGTAATTGGCAGCCTGCTTTTATCGCTGCTGCGATGCAGGCCTACCCGGCTCTGTGCCAGATAAGGCACTGTTACAATCATATACTTTCCCTTATTCGCTTTTGCAAGTTTATGCAAAAACAATGCCGGATTATGTAAATGTTCAATCATCTCATAGCTCAAATAAAAATCAATGTCACATTTTGGAGTATATTCTTCTGCACGGCATAATATTGCTCTGCCGCCCGCTGTATTGATTTTGTTAACAGCCTCTTCATCAAGGTTTATACTCAGACCATCTATCTCTATATCTTTTCCCAAAAGATATTTCAAATATTTTAAATGATTTCCGGCAGAATCGCCTATATCAACTACTTTGCATACTCTTATACCCCCCCCTGTATTGAAAAGTTTTCGTATTGCCTTGGAACTAAACAATGCCTGAAAACAGTGTTGGTTTCTAAGCTTTAATTCATACAGTCTGGTTATTTTCACTCTTTGTGTATATTGCTGTGATAAATCATGATTAATTTCTGTAAATGCTTTTTTATATTTATCATATCCATACAATTGTTCAACTCTTTTTAAACACCATAATTTGATTTCATCAATCATTTAAAACTATCTCCCTTATCTTTTCCTCAACAATCTCAACAAAAAGTTTTTCCGGCGTCCCCGGTTTTTTGATATATTGACTTATATATTTTTGTGCTGTCTGCTCATCAATTTTGTGAATATACTCCCACGGTGATTCTGCCATTTTGGGTATATCCATGTTACATGGTGTTATTCCGAAATATTTATAATTAGGAATACAACAATAATTCCA
>CAMWXA010000174.1 GCA_947178035.1 uncultured Lachnospiraceae bacterium
ATCCTGTGGAAATATCCTGCCCTGTCATCTTATAATCAAGGATAAAATCCCTGTTTCCCGCATAGTCAGACATATCTGCCAGCGATACAGCAGCTTTGGTATTTTCCTCCCACTGAACCGTGATTTCATGGGAACTGCTTGTAAGCTCCGTGATAGGAACAGCGGCGGAAAGATTGACATGAATGTCATATTGGTCTTTTGGATCTGTCCCTTCTGGCAAATAAGGTGTCGCCACCCACTCCTCACGTGTCCCGCAGTCATCTATGACGGGTCCTACATATCTTGGTCCGGAAACAGTCGGATACACAAACTGATATACCCCGTCTGTGGGTGTGATCAGCTCTGTGTAGTGGAGGTCGACGGAAACTTTGTCACCCGGCATGATATTGGCAATATTCATCGTAAAAACATTCGGGCGCTCCTCCGACAGCAGAGAGGCACTTTTCCCCTCCTCCTTCGCCTCCTCGAATTCCTCCTTGGCTTCTTCCTTCTCCTTAATTTTTGCAGTTATCAGCTGGTTGCCAATCTGCATCTGCATTCCGTGAACCGTTACCTTGGTGGATGCCGGAAATACATAGCAGGCATTGATGGGACTTGTGCCTTCATTTGCGTAGGACTGTACTACATGGATATCGGCAATCATACCATTGATATCCGCTGTCACACTGGTCTTTTTCAAAGGAAAACTGTCCACAGATACATCCTGTGTCTCTACATAGAAATAAGGTGCACCTGTCTTATCTCCCTCCGAAACATGTTCTTCCTCAGCATACACCGGCGGTGCCGGGAGCGTCACTAACATCAGTAATACGCCTAGAAAACATAAGAACTTGTTATATTTCTTCATTTTATTGTACCCTGCCTTTCTCATTAGAAACTGCTGTTTCTTATCATCTGTTGTGATGTTATAAGTATGGTACAATGGGAAGTCATCAAAGTTGCATATTTTTTGTATCAAACAGGCATACTTTTTGCATCAAAGTTGCATCATTTATACTTTATCGGACAAAACATACGAATCGGGCAGCAGAAAGCCTTTTTCAAACACGCTCTAGCGATATATTTCTTTTGCATGGGACTGTGCATCAAAAACGCCCACATGATGACACCTATAACATCATGTGGGCGTTTTATACTTATCCCTTATTAAATGGATTTTTAAATTTCTTTTCCTTCTTTTTCTCTTCACCAGAGTCATTGGACTCCATATTCTTCACAGTCTCTAAGCTGTTTCCTGTCTCTTTGTCAAACTGACGCAGAAGCTCCTTTGCCTCACTAGAAAGCCGATCCGGCACCTGTACCACCAATGTAACATAATGGTCTCCGCGGACATCCTTATTTCTGAGCGAAGGAACACCCTTCCCACGCAGTCTGACGCGCGTATCTGTCTGCGTACCCGCTTTCACATCATAGACAACCTTACCATCCACGGTATCGATCAATACCTCGCCGCCGAGCGCTGCAACCGCAAAGGATACCGGAACAGTGGAGAAGATATTCATATCCTGCCTCTGGAAAATCGGATGTCTGTCAACCACCACTTCCACAAGCAAGTCACCTCTTGGTCCGCCGTTCACACCCGGCTCACCTTTATCCCGGATGCGCACGCTCTGCCCATTGTCAATCCCTGCCGGAATTGACACCTGTATCTTCTTTCTGCTTGCAATATAACCGCTTCCATGACAATCTGGGCACTTTTCTTTGATCGTCTTCCCAGAACCACCGCAGTCCGGACAAACCTGTGCATTTCGGATAATGCCAAACGGTGTCTTGCTCTGTGTCACTACCTGCCCGCGTCCGTTACAGCGATGACATGTCTCCGGTGATGTACCAGGCTTTGCGCCATTTCCGTTACATGTTTTACAGGTATCCTTAAGGTTGAGTTCCAGCTCCTTGTCAATGCCAAAGACTGCCTCCTCAAATGTAATGCGTACACTGGTACGAATATTGGCCCCTTTCATAGGCCCGTTGCTTCTCGAACTGCTCCTGCTGCCGCCGCCAAAGAAATCACCGAAGATATCGCCAAAGATATCAGAGAAATCAGCCCCGCCGAAGTCGAATCCGCCAAATCCGCCTGCACCGCCGCCCTCAAATGCAGCGTGCCCAAACTGGTCGTACTGGCGCCTCTTGTCAGGATCACTTAATACGGCATAGGCCTCTGATGCTTCCTTGAATTTCTTCTCAGCCTCAGCATCACCCGGGTTCATATCCGGATGATATTTCTTGGCAAGCTGTCTGTATGCTTTCTTAATACTGGCATCGTCAGCGCCCCGCTCAACGCCTAAAACCTCATAATAATCTCTCTTCTGCTCTGCCATGTTCATCCATGCCTTTCTTTATAACAGTATAAACTAAAACAATCCATGCAACGAACGCCATCCTGTGGCGTTCCTCTCAACAAAACAAAATTTCGAAATCCAGGACTGCGTATTCTGCAGTCCCAGATTTGCTTTTCGTTTTTATACCTCTCTGTAATCTCCGTCAACTACATCATCTGCTGCGCCTGCATCCTGTGTCTGCTCCGCTCCGCCCATGCTGCTCATATCCGGACCTGCTGCACCTGCCGCACCCTGCATGTTCTCATACATCTTTGTAAAGAGGTTCTGTGCCTTCGACATCAGCGCTTCCTGCTTGCCCTTTAACTCTGATACCTGATCCTCTGTCATCTCTGTATCCTTTGTGCTGTCAAGCAATGCCTTGAGGTCATTCAAATCAGCCTCCAGGGAAGCCTTCTCTGACGCATCAATCTTGTCGCCAACCTCATTGAGTGCCTTCTCTGTCTGGAATACGAAAGAATCTGCGTCATTTCTCGCATCAATTGCTTCTTTGCGCTTTCTATCCTGCGCCTCATATTCCGCAGCTTCTTTCACTGCCTTCTCAATGTCTTCATCTGACATATTCGAGCCTGCAGTGATTGTAATATGCTGTTCTTTTCCTGTTCCCAAATCTTTTGCAGACACGTTTACGATACCATTTGCATCGATGTCAAATGTAACCTCAATCTGAGGAACACCGCGTCTTGCAGGAGGAATCCCGTCAAGCCTGAACTGTCCGAGTGATTTGTTGTCCCTTGCAAACTGTCTCTCACCCTGTACGACATTGATATCCACTGCTGTCTGATTGTCTGCTGCTGTTGAGAAGATCTGGCTCTTCTTCGTTGGAATTGTTGTATTTCTCTCAATTAACTTAGTCGCCACACCACCCATTGTCTCGATTGAAAGAGAAAGCGGTGTAACATCCAACAATAAGATTTCGCCTGCACCTGCATCGCCTGCAAGCTTACCGCCCTGAATGGAAGCACCAATTGCCACGCACTCATCCGGGTTGAGTGATTTGCTCGGCTCTTTGCCTGTCAGCTGTTTTACTTTTTCCTGTACTGCCGGAATACGTGTAGAACCACCTACCAACAGCACCTGACCAATCTCAGAAGCGGTCAGTCCGGCATCCTTCAATGCATTCTGCACCGGAACTGCTGTTCTCTCTACCAAGTCGTTGGTCAGCTCATCGAATTTCGCTCTTGTGAGGTTCATATCAAAGTGCTTTGGACCTTCTGCTGTCGCTGTGATGAAAGGAAGGTTGATGTTTGTTGTCGTGGCAGAGGAGAGCTCTTTCTTTGCCTTCTCTGCTGCTTCCTTCAATCTCTGCATCGCCATCTTATCACCGGAAAGGTCGATACCCTCCTGCTTCTTGAACTCATCGATCATCCACTGGATCAGCTTGTTATCAAAATCATCACCGCCAAGGTGTGTATCACCGTTCGTCGCAAGAACTTCAATAACGCCATCGCCAATCTCAATAATAGATACATCAAATGTACCGCCGCCAAGGTCATACACTAAAATCTTCTGCTCTTTCTCATTGTCGAGACCATAAGCCAGCGCTGCTGCAGTTGGCTCATTGATGATGCGCTTTACATCAAGACCTGCAATCTTACCTGCATCCTTTGTCGCCTGACGCTGTGCATCGTTGAAGTAAGCCGGAACTGTAATCACGGCCTCTGAAACCTTCTCACCCAGGTAGCTTTCTGCATCCGCCTTCAGTTTCTGAAGAATCATAGCGGAAATCTGCTGCGGAGAGTACTTCTTGTCGTCAATTGTCCTGCCATGATCTGTACCCATGTCTCTCTTGATGGAAGCAATTGTCTTCTCTGCGTTGGTAACTGCCTGACGCTTTGCCGGCTCACCGACAAGTCTCTCACCTGTTTTTGTAAATGCTACAACGGAAGGTGTTGTCCTTGCTCCCTCTGTATTCGCGATAACGGTGGGCTTACCACCTTCCATAACTGCTACGCAGCTGTTTGTTGTACCTAAGTCAATACCAATAATCTTTGCCATGATTTTTTCCTCCTCATTCTATAAAATCATTAATTAACTATTTCCAATTCTTCGTTATATCACTACTGCTACCATACTGTGCCTTACCACGCTGCCGCGGTACGTATAACCCTTTTGAAGTTCCTGGGCAATGATACCCGACTCATACTCCTCACTCTCCACCTGCATCACCGCGTTGTGAAGTTCTGGATTAAACTCACAGCCGATTGCCTCAATCGGTCTCACATCAAGCTTTTCCAACTCTGTCATCAGCTGCTTGTAGACCATGTTCATTCCCTCTGGAAAAGGCTGTTTTATCTCTTCTTCTGAAAGTCCTGCAAGGCCTCTCTCGAAATTGTCCACAACTGGTAAAATCTTCTCCACAACACTCTTTGCACCTGTCTCAAACATCGCAGCCTTCTCTTTCTCGGAGCGCTTTCTGAAGTTGTCAAACTCTGCCATCTGGCGCTTCACCCGATCCTCGAGTTCATCGACCTTCTCCTGCAGCTTATTCGCTTTCTCTTTCTTGTCCTTGCCTAGGAAAGATTTCTTTTTCTCTTTTTTGTCGCCTTCTGGCGCCTCGCTCTCCTCAGTTTCGCTCGCTGTATTTTCCCCGGAATCCGCTGTTTCCGGTTCTGGCGCTTCCGAATCTGCTGTTTTCATGTCTGCATCACTTGAATTTCCTTCTTCTTTAATCTGTTCATCCAATTCCTTTTCTTCCACTGCCACTCGTTTCCTTTCTATCATAAAATATAATTCTATCCACTGTCTCTATCATCTTTTTTGTAGATCGTATCCAGCTGACTTTTTAGTGTTTTCAATGTGCTGATAACCTTGTCATAGTCCATGCGGCGCGGGCCGATGATTCCAATCGTGCCCTTCATGCCCTCCTCGAGCTCATAAGTAGCCGTGACGACACTGCAGTCCTTCATAGTCTTTACCGGTGTTTCGTTTCCAATGTAGACCTGTATCCCCGTTCCGCTCTCATCAGTGAGCGTATCCTGCACAAGCTCGTTCAACAGCTGTTTCTCCTCGAAGGTTGTAATCAGCTCGCTGGCTCTCTGATTGTCCGAAAGCTCTGGGTACTTAAAAATATTATTTGCACCGCTCGTGTAGATCTCTACATTCTCACCGTCCTTGATTACCGCTGCCACCGCGTCCATCACCTCTGCGATAATGCCGGCATGAATGCCGGCCTGCTGCTTTAAATTCGCTATCATCGCCAGATTGATCTCCTCAATCGGAAGTCCGTTCAGATTTGTGTTCAACAAAATATTGAGCTTTAAAAGCGTCTCGTCATCAAGCATCTGATCTACTGAAATCATATTGTTTTTGATCACATTTCCCTCGACAACAATCGTTGTCAGAAGCTGTCTCGCATCCACCCTGGAGAGCTGTATGAATTTCAGCTTATTTCCTCTGACCTGCGGAGCCGATATCATTGTAGCGTAATTTGTGTTCGCCGCAAGCATCTTTGCCATCTGCTTTAACACCGCCTCCATCTTATCCTCACGGTCAAGAAGCATTTTCTGCATTTCCCGCACTTCCTGTGTTGCCTGATTGAGCTGCTCTTCCTTTTCAAGCATCATCTGATCCACATACAGGCGGTAGCCCTTGTCAGATGGAATCCGCCCTGCGGAGGTATGCGGCTGTAAGATGTACCCCAGCTCCTCGAGGTCTGACATTTCATTTCGGATTGTAGCAGAGCTTAGATTTAAGTCCGTATACTTGGAAATGGTTCTGCTTCCAACCGGTTCTCCTGTCTCCAGATAATTGCGGATAATTGCCTGCAAAATCTTTCGCTTTCGCTCGTCTAAATCCAACCTGCCACGCCCCTTCCTATTTCAAATTAAAATTATCATTTTTTATTAGCACTCATCGCGAAGGAGTGCTAATATTTACATATACTAAATTACTACTTTCGGTTTTTATTGTCAACAATCTTTTTCGAATTATTTATAAAGAAATTATAAAGTAAATAAGGAAACTGTCAAAAATGTTAAATCGCGATAAACAGACGAACTGTAACGTATCTATTCTATACCATTCATAATCTTGGAATCCTTCTCATAGAATGTACAAATGATTCAGAAGGAGACCCCTTTTTAAGATTATGAAAGATTATATTGAAGAAAGAGCGATTAATATTGCTGTCTATATTATCGACAATAACGCCACTGTACGGCAGACTGCCAAGGCATTTGGAGTAAGTAAATCAACTGTACATAAAGATGTCACCTCACGGCTCATGCAGGTAAATCCCACGCTTGCCAGGCAGGCAAGGACAGTGTTGGACGTAAACAAATCCGAGCGCCATATCAGAGGCGGACTTGCTACCCGTGAAAAATATGCACATCAGAAAAGCGAGTAGGAGGGAATGGCCTCCCCTCCTGCCCGCTCTTAACTATTTTAAAATATATGGCGTTTTAGACAATCCTGCGCACACATAAAATATCACGGTAAAGTGCATTGCTGATCTTAATTCCTGTCTTAGCAGAGCTTGCGTGGACAATCTTCCCGTTTCCTATATAGATTGCCACATGCCCTGGATAGCATATGATATCTCCTGGCTGCGCCTCCGCATAGCTCACCTCTTTGCCCGCGCTTCTCTGGGAAGTAGAATTTCGCGGCAGACTGTAACCAAACGCTTTGTACACAGACTGGGTAAATCCAGAACAGTCCGCTCCGTTTGTGAGACTTGTCCCACCTGCTACGTACGGATTTCCCACAAATCCACAGGCATAAATTGCTATTTCCTTGCCCTTCGCACTGCCGCTCGCCGCCATAATGGCGCTCGTGTCGACAGATGCCGTTGTGGACGGCTTATCTGCGACAGTCGTACTGTTATTGTCAGTACTACTGTCCGTACTATTCGTACTGCTATTTTTCTTTGCCTCTTCCTCTTTTCGTTTGCGCTCTTCTTCCTCTTTTCGCCTGCGCTCCTCTTCTTCCTTCCGCTTGCGCTCCTCTTCCGCCTCAATCTGCTTAATCTGGGCATTTCTCTGCTTGATCTGCGACTTGTAGATCTCTGCCTGCTGCTTCGCTTTGCTGATCTGCACTGCATAGTCATCACTGATCGCCTGAAGCTCTGTCCTTGCCTCCTCAACGCTGTCCATCTCTTCCTGAAGACCTTCCTGTGCCTCCTCAAGCTCAGCCTCTTCTATCTCAAGGTTTTCCTTCAGATCTTCCACATTCTGTCTCGCTATCTTGTAGTTTGTGAGCATCTTTCTGTCATACTCATGCATTTTCTCAACATAATCTGCCTTGTTGAGCATATCCTGCATGGAGGAAGCGCTGAAAAATATATCGAGGAGTGAGGTCTCACCACTCTCATACATCGCTTTTACACGGACTTTCATCGCCTCGTATTGTTCGCGCTCGATCTTCTGTGCCTCTATAAGGTCGCTCTTAGCCTGTTCGATCTGCGTCTTTTTTACCTCAATCTCTTCCTCCAGAAGGCTGATGCTTGCCATGAGTTCTGCAATCTCATTGCTGAGTGTCTGTATCTCCGTGTCGATACCTTCCTGCACCTCCTCAAGCTCATTGACCTGATCGTCAATATCATTCAATCTTTCCTGATCCTCTTGATTCTGTTGCTGCAATTCATCTTTTGGTGTCGCCTGTACTTGATAAGCTCCTCGATCGGCACTAAAATCATATGTCGTAAAAAATACCGCTGCACACAATCCAATCATTGCCAGCCGCCTGCATCCTTTTTTCATGTGTATCGTCCCCTTTAACTAAAAGACCTGTCCATGGCAGGCTCATTACGATTCCGTCTCCTGTGTCTCTTCCTCCTCAACCGAAACGATTTCCATCAGTCTCTCGATTACCTTCTCCTGAACGATGGACATCCTGTAAGTGGTAAAGCCCACATCATCAATCAGTTCCTTGCCGGAAGCATATCCGTATTCTGCGGCTTCTTCGTCTGCTCTATCGTTTATCATCTCCTCAGTTACCTCGATTCCCTCAGCCCTTGATAAAGCCTCCATCACCATATACTGTCTCACAGTCTCCGTGTGAATCTCATTCATCTGCTCATAAAACTCATCCGGGGTTATACGATATACCATTCTTATATAAGTATCTACATCCATATCGAACATCGCTTTTATAAAGGATTCCATATAAAGATTATAATTCTGCGCTTCCTCCTCAACAAAGTATTCTGGTATTGACTGTATCTCGCTTTCCTCGACAAGTTTCTGCACAATTGCCGTTTTCGAGTTTGCGATAAAAGTCTCCTCAGCAAATTTCTCTACTTCTTTTGTTCCAGCTTCCCAGACCTCTTCTTTCGACACATAGGGCAGTCCCAGCGCCTCCAGCTCCTCTGGTGTCACTGTCGCATATTCAGCAGAAAACGCTATGCCATTGACTGTGACAGTAAACAC
>CAMWXA010000175.1 GCA_947178035.1 uncultured Lachnospiraceae bacterium
ATACCATATATGGGATCTCAGGAAAGTGAAAATGAAATTCTGATGCTGATATCACTGCTGCCGCCGCTTCTGGCACTGATCACGGTGGAGGAAATCACGAAAGTATACCAGCGCAGTATGCTTGAGATAGAGTACGCCACAAAGTACTCATTGCAGAATGTCGTGCTTGTGCGCATGATGGTGCTGAGTGAGTTCCATTGTATCCTTCTGGCAGTCATGCTCGTCAGTATCCGCACAAAGACGGATTCTGGCATTGGAACCCTGTTTGTCTATGGATTTACGCCTATGATTCTCATGACAGGTATTTTGATGAAACTGATGCAGTGCTGTCACGGAGAACGATTGAGGAGTGCAGGCATTGGTGTGTATGTGCTGGTTGTTGTGGTTACAATTGCCGGAAACACAAACTATCTTGGATGGTTTCATCCAGATTGTTTCCATGCATGGTGTGTGGTGTGTGGTGTGAGTATTTTGTTTGCCATCTGGCAGTTTGATTGTCTGCGCAGAAAATTAGTCTGTTTTGAACAGATCGTTAAATAATAGGAGGGATATCAGATGGAGCTGGTACTGGACAGAGTAACAAAACAGTATAAAAATAAGATTGCAGTGGACCGACTGAGCGCTACGTTGAAGGAAGGGGTATATGGTCTGCTTGGCGCTAACGGTGCAGGGAAAACGACATTGATGCGCATGATTTGCGGCATACTGGGCAGCAGCAGCGGCGAGATTAAGCTCGACGGTGAGGAGATTGGAGCAATGGGTGAACGGTATCGCGATTTGCTCGGATATCTGCCGCAGGATTTTGGTTATTATCCTAATTTTACAGCGATAGAGTTTATGCTTTACATCGCTTCTTTGAAAGGTTTGGACCGAAGTTATGCGAAGCAGCAGAGCAGGGTTTTGCTGCAAAAGGTAGGGCTTGCAAACGAGATGCGCCATAAGATCAAAACCTTTTCCGGTGGTATGCGGCAGAGACTTGGAATCGCGCAGGCATTGCTGAATGACCCTGGTATTCTTGTATTGGACGAGCCGACAGCGGGACTAGACCCAAAGGAGCGGGTGCGTTTTCGGGATATGATTGCAGAACTTGGAAAAGAGCGGATTGTCATATTGTCCACCCATATTGTGTCGGATGTGGAAGAGATTGCAGACTGGATTTATCTGATGAAACAGGGGCAGTTTATTGCACAGGGGACACTGGAAGAATTGCGGGAGCATTATTGCTCTGTGACGCAGTCTGAGGAACAGAAGAATTTTAATCTGGAGAAATTGTATTTGTACTATTTTTCGGAAGAAGAGAAGTGTGTAAAGAAATTCTAAGCGGCCAAAGTACGCCCGCTAAGAATTTCTAAATTACACACTGGAAGAATGCCAAAAGCAGGCATTCTTCTCACAGATTGTTTGTGCCGCATGGCGGCATGACTGGAAGTGTGAGAGGGAGGTTTTATATGATATGGTTTGAGTGGAAGAAAATATTTGAGCGCAGGCTCAATGCCATTGCTATGGTGCTGGGGTATGTTCTGATAGGAATCTGTGTATGTGCGTGGATTTCGGATGCCAGTTTTTACGACGAAGCGACGCAGACTTATATTGAGGGAATTGATGCAGTTCGTCAGAAGCAGCATGTGGAAGCGCAGACAGAGATCCTTTCCGAGGAATATGTCACCTGGCTGGTCACAGAAATACAGAGTGCCGGACTGGATATGGAGAGCGATGAAGCATATGAGAAGATCATTCGTCCGATGGGAGATATTTTTATGGTAGTGGCAAAAAATTATACAGATATGCGTGAAAAAGTAATTGACCGGAACGCAGTGAATGAGATTGATTTGACGGAAGGTGCGCATTTCTATGAGCAGCGCATGCAAAAGATTATTGATTATCTCAATATGGATTTTTCTTTTGGCAATTATAAGGAGATTGAAAAGGAGTACTGGATTCAAAAGGCGGAGGAGACCACAATCCCGTTTCGATGGGGGAACATGGAGATTATGGGTATGTTATGGGATTTGGCGGCCCCAGGATTTTATCTGGTTTTTGTCATTGCAATCTGTGTGAGTTCTGTCTTTTCATCGGAGCACGAGTCAGGAGCGGCCTATCTGCTTCTTGCGACCAAATATGGGAAAAACCGCCTTATTTGGACAAAAATTGCGGTCTCTGTTCTCTTTGCTGTGGGATATCTGGCTGTCGGAATCCTGTTGGGGGCTGGCGCAATCGGAGTATTGCTAGGGTTTGACGGTGCCGGTTTACCAGTTCAGCTGTGGGATTCGGTCATTCCGTACAATCTCACGGCAGTGCAGGCATGTGTGGCAAACTTTGCAGTGCTTATCCTGATAAGTGTTACGCTCGTACTGATTTTGCTTTGCTGTTCGGCTGGACTGCGTTCCTCGCTTGCGACACTGGTAATCGGATTCACGATACTCATTGCGCCTGGATTTTTTCCGATGAGCAAGGAAAGCGGATTGTGGAATCATATCAATTATCTGTTTCCAATCAGAGTAATTGACTTAAAGACCATGCTCGGTTCTTATGTGAGTTATGCTGTTGGAAACCATGTGATATCCTATGTAGAAATGACGGTGATTGTGTATACTGCAGTCAGCATTGTGGTGATGCTGTCGATCAAAAAAAGTTTTTTGCGCGCGTAATCTTATGGTTGAACAAAGCTTGTGCGGCGTGTATACTGTAGATAGGTAAGCTTCACAAATGAGGAGGTTTTTATATGATGCGCGAACATATTATTTGTTTTGATCTTGGCTTCAAGGTAGATGACAGAACAGAGTTTTATAATAAGCTGGTCAGTCTGTTTGGCGTAGGCGGTACCGTGTCCAGAAACAGAAGGGGGGAAGTGCTTGATTTCAGTATTTTAGTTGACCAGGGAGTCCTGCGGCTGGGCAGCAGCTACAACACACTGGAATTAAAGCTCGATGGTTCCGACGCCGGGCTCATCGTCACAGCTTCGCAGATAAATGCACTACATGACCAGCTCAAAGCCCATCTGGGGATTGTCAAGGATTATCCGTGGTATATCAGGGTGGTGAATGTGTATCGAATTTAATAACGCACACAGATATTGAGCAGGGGAATTTATTCCCCTGCTCGTTGAATTATGCTACAGTCATCTTTACTATAAATCAGAAAATGAATTACCGCATCAGATCGGCCATCTCATCGATCAGACTTTCAAACAATTTCAAAGCTTCCTCGACAGGCTTTTTCGTCGACATGTCGACGCCGGCATCTTTTAAGATGGACACAGGGTCCTTGGAGCATCCGGCACTCAGGAAATTCTCCTTGTAAGCTTTCACCGCTGGTTCCCCTTCACTCAATATTTTCTGCGAGAGTGCGATTGCAGCAGAGAATCCAGTAGCATACTGATACACATAGAAATTGTAGAAAAAGTGCGGGATACGTGCCCATTCCAGGTCAATCTTTGCGTCATGCACGATATCTTTTCCAAAGTACAGATCAATCAGCTCATGGTAAACCTGGCATGCAGTCTCGGAGTTAATGCTTTCTCCGTTTTGAATCATCTGGCTCATTTTCAGCTCAAACTCTGCAAACATTGTCTGACGGTAGAGCGTCGTGCGAAACTGCTCTAAGAAGTAGTTGATCAGATAAGCTCTTTCTTTTTTGTCTGTCGTCTTCTTGAGGAGATATTGCATCAGCAGCGCTTCATTGCATGTGGAGGCCACCTCAGCCACAAAGATCACATACTCAGCGTTCACGACGGGCTGGTTCTTGTTTGAGAGGTAAGAGTGCAGTGCATGTCCCATCTCATGGGCTGTCGTAAATTCGCTGTCGAGATTGTTCTTGTAGTTTAACAGCACATAGGGATGGACGCGGCATCCGCTTGAGTATGCCCCGCTGCGTTTTCCTGTATTTTCATAGATATCGATCCAGCGGTTGTCAAAGCCCTCGTCAAGAAGTGCGACATAGTCCTCACCGAGAATGGACAGCGCTTCGCGGATATTCTCCTTTGTCTCTTCGAACGGAATGTTCCGCTCTGCGTTTGACACGATTGGTACATACAAATCATACATGTGGAGTTCGTCCACTTTCAACAGTTTTTTCCGAAGACGCACATATTTGTACATGGCATCCATATTTTCATGGACTGCGTCGATCAGGTTATAATATACTTGTGGGTCTACGTTGGTGCTGTCGAGAGCAGCTTCCAAAGGGCTGTTGTACTTGCGCATTTTAGCAAAAAAGTTCAGCTGCTTCATCTGTGCAGAAAGGATTGCAGCAGATGTGTTCTTGTGCTCCGCATAGGTTCTGTACAGGGACTCGAAGGCGTCTTTTCTGACATTCCTGTCATAATTGTGCATGAGCGGGATGAAGCTTGCGTGGGTTACAGGGAGCCGGTTGCCTTCGATGTCTGTCACGGAATCATAGGTCATGTCCGCGTCATTGAGGAGTGTGAAGATGTCATCGGGTGACTGGGCAAGGTCGCCTGCAGCAGCCAGTATCTTTTCTTCCGCATCACTTAAAATATGCGCTTTCTTCCGAAGAATATCGTTCAGATATCTCCTGTATGGGAGGAGGTTCGGCTGTTTTTCATAAAATTCATTCAGGACAGACTCTGGAATCTCGAGAATTTCAGGTTCTGCGAAGGACAGTGCGGAGGTGATGGTTACGTATACGCCTGTCGTCTGATCTTTGTAGCCCTGATAAGTTGTATTTTTCGTGTCCTCGTCTGCCTTTCGCAGCGAGTAATTTGCAAAATGGTCAATCAGGACAAATAGTTCATCCTGAAGCTTCAGGAAGTCGAGCAGGTTGTCTGCACGCTCGCCGAGCTTTCCCTGAAAGGCCTCAATCTGCGGAACCATTCCCCTTATTTTTTCCAAATCTTTTTTCCAGTCCTCATCGCTGGCATAGAGGTCCTCCACAGCCCAGGTATACTCCTTTGGTACATCGCTGCGGCTTTCATAGCTTGTTTGGTTGTTCATTGTATCAATCTCCTTTTACAGTTTTGTTACGGTTCACTCCGTTCCAGTAACAGCAAAAATCCATGCAAAAATTGCAATACGAACTTCGTTCGTACGCAAATGGATTTTTGCTTTTCAAGCTGTACGTTTTCTCACGGAATGTGCAGTTCAGCGCATTCCTGACCCGTAAACAGTAACACAGTTTTCGTTTCAAGAAATTCTTTTCCCTTTATAGTCTATCATTTTCTTTGTTATTATGCTAGACTAATGTGAAGAGAATTTTACTGTTCGCGCCTGCATGAAAGCAGAGGCTGTGGAGGGTGAGGAACTCAGTTAGGAGGCAGAAAATGGGATTAAGGTTTTATATCGGCGCATCAGGCTCCGGTAAGAGTTACCAGCTCTACAACCATATCATCCGTGAATCAATGGCAAATCCCCACGTCAATTATCTGATTGTCGTGCCGGATCAGTTTACGATGCAGACACAGCTTGAGATGGTCAGAAAGCATCCGAATAAAGGAATCATGAACATCGACGTGCTCAGCTTCGGCAGACTCTCACACCGCATCTTTGAGGAGGTGGGGGGCAACGATAAGCCTGTGCTTGACGATACCGGAAAGAGTCTGGTGCTGCGGCGGGTGGCGGCGGGTGTCGAGGATGAGCTTGGCGTCATGAAGCGGAATATCAGAAAGCCTGGATACATCAGTGAAGTGAAATCAGCGCTCTCTGAGTTCATGCAGTATGGTCTCGGCACGAAAGATGTGGAAAAGTTATGTGAGTATGCTGCAAAAAGAAATGCGCTTGCATACAAATTAAAGGATTTGCATTTATTATATGAGCGTTTTTTAAACTATATCAACGAGCGCTATATCACGACGGAGGAGACGCTGGACCTTCTCAGAAAAGTACTTTCCCGGTCGCGTGTAGTGAGAGGCAGCGTGATTGTCTTTGATGGCTTTACAGGTTTTACACCAGTACAGTACAATGTGATACAGGAGCTCATGGTGCAGGCGCAGGACGTTATCGTGACAGTGACGATGGATGCGCGCGAGGATGCCTACGTGCAGGATGGGGAACAGAAGCTGTTTCATCTGAGCAAGAAGACGATACACGATCTTGACAGGCTCTGCAGGGAAGCGGGTGTAAAGCGCGGGAAGGATGAACGGATAACAGATGAGGTCGTTTACCGCTATAAAAGCAATGCAGGTCTGTCACACCTCGAACGCGAACTTTTCCGATACCCATATCACGAGTACAAAGGTACACAGGACAGCATTCAGATCTTTGAGGCGTCCAATCCGAAGGAGGAGCTGCGGCAGGTTTGTCTTGAAATCCGAAGGCTAGTGCGCGAGAAAGATTATTGCTACAGGGATATCGCAGTGGTGACAGGCGATTTGGAGCGATACGGATTTCTTGCGCGCGAAATGTTTTGCCGTTTTGAGATTCCATTTTATGTGGATCAGACAAACAAGCTGGTCTTAAATCCATTTATCGAGTTTATCAGAAGTGCGCTGCTAGTGGTGATTCAGGAGTATTCGTATGAGGCAGTGTTTCATTTTCTGCGCTGCGGCATGGCGGGTGTGACCCCTGACGAGACAGACCGGCTGGAAAATTACTGTCTGACGATGGGAATCCGCGGCAAAAAGGCGTGGAACAGTAAATTTACCAGACGTATGAAACGACAGGAGGAGGAAGCGCCGGAGCTGGAAGCGCTGAATGCAGTCCGGGAGAAGGTCACTGCGATGCTGGATCCGCTCATGATCAAAAAGGCGGAAAAGAAAGCGACAGGAAAGGAACTGGTGTGCGCACTATATGCCTTTATCGAAAATGCGTCCATCGAGGAAAAGCTGGTGGAGTATGAGCAGTATTTTACCGCGCAGGGCGATCTTGTAAAGGCGAAGGAGTATGCACAGATTTATCGGCTTGTCATGGAACTTCTGGAGCAAATCTGCGGTCTGCTGGGCGAGGAAGAACTGGAAATCAAGGAGTTTGCAGACATACTTGACGCGGGCTTTGCCGAGATCAAGGTGGGAACAATCCCGCAGAATGTAGATAAGGTAGTAATCGGAGACATCGAGAGAACACGTCTGTGTGAGATCAAGGCGCTGTTTTTCATCGGCGTGAATGATGGCATCATACCAAAGAGCGGCGGTACAGGCGGTATTATATCCGATATCGACAGGGAGTTTCTCCAGGAGTCAGAGTATGAGCTGGCACCGACACCGCGGCAGCAGATGTATATCCAGAGACTGTATTTGTACCTGATGATGACGAAGCCGACAGAGCTGTTGTACCTGTCATATGCGAAGGTCGACAATGAAGGCAAAAGTATCCGCCCGGCGTACCTGATTAACACGGTTACCAGACTGTTTCCGGCTATTGCGGTTACGCAGCCGCAGCTGCGCTCCATGGAGGATCAGATTGAGTCTCCGGCGGATACTCTCGCATATCTGGTCACATTGCTGCGGCGTTATGCAGCTGATGATATCGGGGAGGAGAGACGGCTTTTCATCACACTTTATGACACATATGTCAGAAATGAGAAGTACGCGCCGGTGCTGGAACAGATGAAAAAGGCCGCATTTTCATACCTGTCCAACGCGGATACCAACAGACTCCCAAGGGAGCTTGCGCGGCTTTTATACGGACAGATATTGAAAAACAGCATAAGCCGTCTTGAAAAATTTGCCTCCTGCGCCTATGCGCATTTCCTGCAATACGGACTCAGTCTTGAGGAGCGTGACAAGTACAGTTTTGAGAGTGTGGACATGGGAAATGTATTTCACGCTGTGCTGGAGAGCTTTTCTGACAAGATTGTCAAGGAAGGCTACACATGGTTCGATTTTCCCAGGGATGTGGGAGAGCGGATAGTCGGAGAGTGTCTGGAGGACTACGCGGTGTCCTACGGAGAGACAGTCCTGTACAGCAGCAAACGCAATGAGTACATGATAACGAGGATGCGCCGGATATTGAACAGAACCGTGCAGACCTTGCAGCATCAGATTCAGAAAGGATCGTTCACGCCGGAAAATTTTGAGCTTTCCTTTCAGATGGCATCGGATCTCAACGCAGTAAATATCTCGCTCTCGGAGGAGGAACGGCTGCAGCTGATCGGCCGGATCGACCGCATAGATACCTGCAAAAAAGAAGATAAGCTGTATGTCAAGATTATTGACTACAAATCAGGAAACCGGAAATTTGATTTAGCCGCCCTGTATTATGGATTGCAATTACAGTTGGTTGTCTACATGAATGCGGCCGTGGAGGTGCTCAAGAAGAAAAATCAGGAGAAAAATTCTGATGTGCGTGTCATTCCGGCAGCGATGCTCTACTATCATGTCAGCGACCCAATGACGGAGACTGATAAGGGAAAGCCGGATGCTTCCGAGATTGAGGAGGCGATACTGGAGGAACTGAAAATGACAGGTATGGTCAGCGATGACGAGGAAGTCATAAAGCTTTTGGATAAAGACTTTGAGACGAAATCGACGATCATTCCTGTGGCGCGAAAGAAGGACGGAAGTTTTACACAGACATCATCGGTGCTGTCGGACGAGGATTTCAAGACGGTTTCCGAATATGTCAATCACAAGATTAAGGAGCTTGGCGTCTCGATTTTGGACGGCGATATCGGGCTGCGTCCATATGAGCAAAAGGATGCAAATGCCTGTACATACTGCGACTACAAGGGCGTCTGCGGTTTTGACAAAAAGCTCGGTTCCAGGTTAATCCGGCATCTTGAGGATCTGAATCAGGAT
>CAMWXA010000176.1 GCA_947178035.1 uncultured Lachnospiraceae bacterium
CACCGGGACAATTAAAGAGAGAATAGACGAAAATAGCGGAAAATAAGACTTTTTATTAAAAATGTGAATTGGAAAACCTTGATTTTGTGTATCGAATCAAGGTTTTATCTATTTCAAAAAGATTGAAAAGGTGATACGGTTTTCTTACATCCGGTGGCCACGGATACACAGGTGCATATGAAACTTATTAAAGAAAATGTGGAGGAAGTTTATATGAGAAAGAAAAGGGTATTAGCCATTCTGCTTTCTGCGGTGATGGCGGCAGGCGTATTTACTGGCTGCGGCAGTTCGGGGAATGATGGGAACAAGCAGGAAAACAACCAGACGCAGCCTGCTGCATCGGTGCAGGAGAACACTGGAAAGGATACAGATAATACAGGTGAGAATGTCTCCTCGGGGACGGATGCACAAGAATTTACGTATCCCATGGAAACAGGTGCGAATCTGACCTACTGGTGTGAGCTGAACCAGAATGTGTCCGCCAACTTTTCTAATCTTGGGGATACACCCTTTGGGAAGGAATGGCAGAAAGAGACAGGAGTCACAATCGAGTTTCAGCATCCGCCAGCAAATCAGGGAAGCGAGCAGTTCAGCCTTCTTCTTGCCGACGGCGAGCTGCCTGATCTGATGGAGTACGCGTGGATGAGTTATCCCGGCGGTCCCGAGAAGGCGATCACGGATGGGAACATCTACGAGCTGACAGACATTATCAATGATTATTGCCCTAATCTCAGAAAGTATCTGGATGAGAATCCCGATATAGACAGAATGGTTAAGACGGACGAAGGACATTATTACTGCTTCCCCTTTATCCGCGGCGATGACAAGCTTTGTAACACGATCGGGCTGATGCTGCGCAAGGACTGGCTGGAAGAGCTCAATCTGGAGGTTCCCACGACGATTGACGAGTGGCATGATGTCCTGGTCGCCTTTAGGGATGAGAAGGGTGCGACCGCACCTCTGTGTTGGGAGTACACCATGGGTGTCCTGACCTCCGCGAACCCTTTTACATATGCTTATGACTCCTGCCGTGATTTTTATCTGGGCAGTGACGGGAAGATTCACTATGGCCCTGCGGAGGAGGGCTACAGGCAGTATCTTGAGCTGTTCCACCAGTGGTATGGCGAGAAGCTGATCGATCAGGATCTGGCTACGCTTGCCCTGGACCAGGTGAGTGCAAAGATTACCAGCGGAGAGGCCGGCGCCTCCATTGGATGGGCGGGAAGCCGCATGGGTACATGGATCAATGCAGCAGTACAGACCAATCCCGATTATATGCTGGTAGCGGCACCTTATCCCACGCTGAACAAGGGGGACAGGCCTAAGATGGGGCAGATCGACAACCGCTATCCGAATCAGGCGTGTGTTGCGATCACGACGAGCTGCAAGGATATCGAGACTGCCGCAAGGCTTATGGATTACGCGTACAGCGATGCGGGACATATGCTGTTTAACTTTGGTATCGAGGGTGAGTCCTATGAAATGATTGACGGATATCCCACCTACACGGACACGATCCTGAACAATCCGGACGGATGGAGTGTTGCACAGTCTATGTCTGCATATATCAGAGGCAATTATAACGGGCCCTTTGTGCAGGATGTGCGGTATATTGAACAGTATTACACCATCGAGACACAGAAGGAGAGCAATCAGATCTGGGGCGAGACAGACGCCGCGGCGTACAAGGTTCCTCCCATCACACCAACTACAGATGAGAGTAAGGAGTATTCGACGATCATGAATGAGATCAATACTTATCGCGACGAGATGACTCTGAAATTCATCTTCGGTGATGAAAGTCTGGACAAATTTGACGACTATGTGAAGACAATGAATGATCTTGGTCTGGAGAGAGCGCTTGAAATCCAGAATGCGGCATTGGAGCGTTACAATTCACGTTAGTTATCGGTAACGGTATGGTATGGGGCGCTGTGAGGATTCTTACAGCGCCCATACCATACAAACAGGTTTTTGAGAGCAAAGGTGGTGACTTTATGAACAAAAAGTCTTTTATTCAGAGAGCAAAAGACGATTTCAAGCGGAACCGTGCACTGTATCTGCTGGTGCTTCCCGTACTGATTTTTTATATTATTTTTCATTACAAGCCAATGTATGGCGCGATCATTGCGTTTAAGGATTATTCACCGGGACTTGGCGTGGCGAAGAGTCCATGGGTTGGATTTGCCAATTTCACGCGGTTTTTTAAGGGTCCTTATTTTGGGCGTCTGATCCGCAATACGCTGCTGTTAAGTCTGTACAACCTGATCTTTGGGTTTCCTGCGCCGATCATTCTGGCGCTGCTGCTGAACGAGGTAAGAAACAAAAAGTTTAAGAGTATCACACAGACTGTCACATATCTGCCCCATTTTATCTCGATGATCGTAGTGACAGGTATGATCACAAACTTCTGTATGTCCAATGGGCTGTTCAACGATATCATCGTACTGCTTGGGGGAGAGCGGTCTCCGCTGCTGCAGAATCCGAATCTGTACAGGACGATTTATGTCGTATCCGGAATCTGGCAGGAGGTAGGCTGGGGTTCCATCATCTATCTCTCCGCGCTCTCTGGTGTGGATGCGCAGCTCTATGAGGCGGCGTCGATTGACGGGGCCGGCAAATGGAAACAGCTGCTCCATGTCACGCTGCCGGGGATTTCGCCTACCATTATCACGATGCTGATCTTGAAGATGGGTTCCCTCATGAGCCTTGGTTACGAGAAGACAATTCTGCTCTACAACGCGTCAACCTATGAAACGGCGGATATCATTTCTTCTTATATTTACCGTGTAGGTCTGCTGGAGCAGGACTGGAGCTATTCGACCGCGATTGGTCTGTTTAACTCCGTCATCAACTGCATTTTGTTAATTCTCACGAATCGGCTGAGCAAGAAGCTCAGCGATACCAGTCTGTGGTAAGGGGGTAAGGCCATGAAAGTAAAACGTTCCAATGGCGAAAAAGTTTTCGCAGTGTTTAATTATATCATCCTGACTTTTTTTATGCTGATCTGTTTTTATCCGGTCTGGTATGTGATCGTTGCCTCCTTTTCAGACAGCAATCTGCTGATGCAGCATTCGGGACTGCTCTTTAAGTCTCTTGGCTTTAATGTGGATGCTTATAGGAAAGTGTTCAAAAATCCTATGATCCTGCGCGGCTATGCCAACACGCTGTTTATTCTGGTCGTGGGCGTGTTGCTGGATATCATTATGACTTCGCTGGGGGCTTATTTTTTATCCCGGAAAAATATTATGTTCAAGAAACCGATCATGATGCTGATCATGTTTACCATGTTTTTCTCTGGCGGAATGATTCCCTTTTACCTGAATCTGAGGGATCTGCATTTGACAAAGACGCTGTGGGGGCTGATCATTCCATTCATGATCAGTACTTACAATATGATTATCCTGCGGACTTCCTTCGAGAGCCTGCCGGACAGTCTGATTGAGGCGGCCCAGATTGACGGCGCCAGCCATTTTAAGATCCTGGCACAGATCGTACTGCCGCTGTCCAAGGCCATTCTTGCGGTTATGGTGCTGTACTATGGGGTGGGAATCTGGAATGCATGGTTCTGGGCGTCAGCGATCATCCGTGACAGGCAACAGTATCCGCTTCAGGTTATTTTGAGGGAGATCCTGCTTCAGAACGATGTGGGATCCATGTCGGCCGGTGTCAGTGTGGCAGACCAGGAGGCCGTCGGCATGACGATCAAGTATGCGACGATCGTGGTGGCGACCGTTCCGATCCTGTGCGTATATCCCTTCCTGCAGAAATACTTTACCAAGGGTGTGATGATCGGCGCAGTCAAAGAATAAAAAGAGAAGGAGAAAAAAGCTATGAAAGTCTGGGAAAACAGCAGATACAAGGACGAATATGAGAAGGAACTGGAATACATAGAGACTGTTCTGCGCAGCAATATGGATGATTTTGTCGGAAAGTATCCTCATGTGAGCGAACACAACCGCTATCGGGCAGAAGAGAATGCGCTGTGGACATCGTCTTTCTTTGTGGGGATGTGCTTTCTTGCCTACGAGCACAGCGGGGAGGAACTGTTCCTGAAATATGAAAAGGAGCACTTGAAGAGTTTTGAGGACAGGCTTGTAAACAGACGGGGAATCAGCCATGATCTCGGATTTCTGTACACGCTGTCCTGCGTGGCGGATTACAAGGTCGCCGGAAATCCCGAGGGTGATCGGATTGCGTATAAAGCAGCCCAGCTCCTGGCACAGCGCTACAACGAAAAAGGGAAATATATCCAGGCATGGGGAGAGATGGGAGCCGCGTACCCCAATGTAAAGATTATCATTGACACGATGCTGAATCTGCCTCTTTTGTACTGGACAGGGGATCCGGACATGATCGAGATCGCAAAAAATCATGCCATGACAGCCTCCGCCACATTGGTGCGGCCGGATTACTCCACATACCATACCTACCTCATGGATCCTGACACCGGGAGGGCTGTCTGCGGCAAAACGCATCAGGGACACCGCGACGAGTCGACCTGGGCGAGAGGACAGGGATGGGCTGTGTACGGTTACGCACTGTCTTATCGGTACACGAAGGAGCCTGTATTTTTGGAGGTTGCACAAAAGACAGCGGAAGTGTTTATCAAAAATCTGCCCAAAAACCTGGTTCCGTACTGGGACTTTGACTTTACAGACCAGAACCCTGACATTCGGGACACCTCCGCGGCGTCCATCTTTGTCTGCGGACTGCTGGAACTGTGCAATGATGTGGCTGAGGAAAAGGCCGCGGAATATCTGGCGCTTGCCGAGGAAATCATGAAGAGCCTGCGGGAGCAGTATTCTACCAGGGGACTAAAGGATTCCAACGGAATCTTGACAGAAGGGATGTATCATCGGTATGACGGTCAGGAAGAGTGCACCATATGGGGGGATTACTTCTATATGGAGGCATTGATGACACTTACAAGAAATAGGAGGCTGTATTGGTAATGATGCGGGACATTAAGACGAGAAGCGATGTGGCGCAGCAGCTGCTGGACTGGGTTCGGCCACTGAAAGAGCATTACAGTGAGGGCAGAGCGCAGCTGGTCATCGGGCATACTTCGGCACACTATGGGGAGACTTCCATCCGCATGGAAGGGTTTTCCCGTGTGTTGTGGGGATTGGCGCCTTTATTTTCCCAGAGAAATGAGCTGCTGCCAGAGGAGGCGAGGACAGAAATTGAGGAGTGGAAAGTCCTTGTCAGAAGCGGTCTGATACACGGTACGGATCCAGAGCACGAGGAATACTGGCTCGACGTGTGGGATTACGATCAGAAGATGGTGGAGATGGCGGCCATTGTGAATGCCATCCTGCTGGCACCGGATGTGTTCTGGGAGCCGTTGGACGCAGGACAGCGGCAGAATGTGTACAACTGGCTGAATCAGATCAACCAGCATGAGGTACATGCCAACAACTGGCGGTTTTTCCGCGTGCTGGTCAATGTGCTGTTTCAGGTGCTGGGACTGCCCGATGACAAGGAGTGCATGAAGGATGACCTCGGAGTGGTGGAGCACTGCTATGAGGGGGATGGCTGGTATTTTGACGGCCATCCCGGTCAGAAGGATTACTATATTCCATTTGCCATGCACTATTATGGATTGCTCTATGCGGAGCAGATGAAAGAGCGGGATCCTGTGTACGCTGCGAAGCTAAGACAACGGGCCGGGCGCTTTTATGAGGATTTTGTATACTGGTTTGACGAGGATGGAAGGGAAGTGCCGTTTGGGCGGAGTCTGACCTATCGTTTCGCGCACAGCGCTGCTTTTGCGGCAATGGCTTTTGCGGGAATCGATGTGCCGATGGGTGAGTTGAAACATCTGGTGCTGGGCAATCTGCGGTATTGGAGCAGAAACCCGATCTTTGACTGCGGCGGGATATTGACGATCGGGTATCAGTATCCCAACCTGATCATGAGCGAGCGGTACAATGCGCCGGGTTCTCCCTATTGGAGCTTCAAAACGTTCTTGATCCTGGCGCTTCCTGATGCGCATCCTTTCTGGCAGGCAGATGAACAGCGACCAAAGCTGGAGACAAAGAGACTGCTGTGCCACCCGAACATGATAGCCGTCCATGAGAAGAGCGGACATACGCTGCTCTACCCCGCAGGGCAGCACGCGGCGAATTTTGGAAGTACGGTTGCAAAATACCAGAAGTTTGTGTACTCCGATCTATTTGGATTCAGCGTGCCGCGGGGGACTGAACTGGAGGACGGCGCGTTTGACAACACACTGGCGGCGACGAGGGCTGGGGAGAATTTCTGGAGAATGCGCCAGGGAGTGGAATCGTATGAAGTGACAAAGGAGTATACCAAGGCGTGCTATGAGCTGCTGCCGGGCGTTACGGTGGAGAGTCTGATCATTCCTCAGGAGAAAGGGCATATCCGGATTCACCATATCTGGACGAAGGAAGATATTGAGCTTGCGGATGGCGGGTTCGCGATCCGGGCAGAGGATGGCATCAACCGCATGGAGACCTCCATGGTTCAGACGACAGAGCGCGCAGTCCGGTGTCATTTTCCGTGGGGAAATGCGGGAGCCGAGAATCTGGAAGGAGATGGGGAGGCAAGGCTGGTGACGCCGTTTCCGAATACCAATCTCATGTACGGCATTACGGTGATCCCTACGATTTACTTTCAGTTGAAGGCGGGGGAGTACTGTCTGAAAAACTATTTTTACGGAGATGGGGAACAGAGATGAACTTTTATGAGGACATTTTGCAGAGATGGTGCGATCAACTGATCGCACTTCAGATAACAGAGCAATCCCGGCCGGAGTTATACGGCGGGATCCTCTGTCCCTCCTGCGGACGGATACATGGCAGATGCAGTGATGCCATGTATCCGATGCTTTATCTGCACAAAGTAACGGGGGAGAAAAAATATCAGGATTCCGCGGTACGCCTTTTGGCGTGGAGTGATAACATGTATCACGAAGAGGGCTTTTTTTATAATGACACAAACAGTGACTGGCGCGGAATCACGGTGTTTACGACGGCTCAGATGGGGGAGTGCCTGTTGGATTTCGGGCGCGATCTCCCGGACGGGGAATACCGCAAAATCCTGCTGCGGTTTGAAACGTGTGCGGAGTACCTGCGGGAGCATATCGAGGAGATCGGCGGAAACATCAACTATCCCATAACCTGTGCCTACACCATGGCAGTGGCGCATGCGGTGACGGGCGAGGAGCGCTATTTTGCAAAGGCAAAGGAACTTGCCCATAGCGTGAAACACTATATGACGGAGGATGGGCTGCTTTACGGGGAAGGGCACAACAGGCAGGAGATTAGTCCCAGGGAATGCCGTCCGGTGGATATCGGATACAATGTGGAGGAATCTCTGCCGGCGCTGCTGCAGTATGCCCTGATGGAAAAGGATGCGGAAATCTATGAGCTGGCGATCAAGGCCATGCGGACACACTTGGAGTTTATGCTGCCGGACGGCGCATGGGACAACAGCTTTGGAACCAGAAATTATAAGTGGAGCTATTGGGGAAGCAGGACTTCTGACGGGTGTCTGTGCGGGTATGGTCTGGTGGATGAGCCCGTTTTCCGGGAAGCGGCAAGGAGGAATGCGCAGCTTTTGGGGCAATGCACCATCCATGGACTGCTCTATGGCGGGCCGATGTATGAGCGTGCGGGGGAGCCGCCCTGTGTGCATCACACGTTCTGTCATGCGAAAGCCTTTGCGCTGCTGTTGGAGAAGGCGGCGCCGGAACAGATCGGGAGACTGAATGATTTTGAAGAACGGGTGTTTCTCCCGTCTGACCTGCGCGAGGGGATCCGCTTTTTTCCTTCTGTACAGGTGTTGCTTCTGGGAAAGGGAAAATGGCGGGCAACGATCACGTGCTATGATGTGGAGTACTGTAAGTGGGGGCATCCTTCAGGAGGGGCAGTCAGCCTGCTCTGGCATAGGGAATATGGCCCTGTCTTAATAGGAACCATGGGGGAGTATGAGCTGGTGGAACCCAATAATATGCAGCTTCTGCGAAGGCACAGACCGGCCTGTCTCACACCCCGGATAGAGTGTGTCAGAGATGGAAAGAAGTACAGAAGCTGTTATGACAAAACGGCTGTAATGAGCTGGCAGGAATCAGACACATCGATTGTTGTCACCGCAGCAGGAAATATGACAGCGTCGGATACAGGTAAAGGCGGGGCGTTTGCGATTTGGTATGTATTGAGCGAGGATGCATTTGTGATAGAGGCAGAATGCGATGAGAAGGAGAGCAGTCTGATTCTGCCCAGAGTCGCACGGGATGGAGAACAGGCCGAAGTCGTGTTTTCACCTGTCGGGGGAATGCTGGCTGTCGAGCATATTTACCCGATGCGCAGGGCGGAAACGCTCCGCTGCGAAATACGCGTAGGGGAAGCGGGGGGCTGTGCTGTAGTCAGAATAGAGAATAGCAAATTCAATAAAAAATAAGGAAAATATTTTCGGTATTGCACAAAGTTATATTTTGCTCTTGTAAAAACGTTTTTATTATGATACTCTTGTTAAAAATAAAAACGTTTTTATTGTGTGCTTGGAGAAAAAATTCCCACGCAATTACAGCAAATTTTAAGGACCGGTGCTCAGTTCCGAAATCCA
>CAMWXA010000177.1 GCA_947178035.1 uncultured Lachnospiraceae bacterium
CGATTGTTGATATGGAGGAGATTATGAAAAAATTACCAGCATTGTTGGTTTCGTTGGTACTCGGGGCAGCATTATTGACAGGGTGCAGTGCAGGCAATAAGACTGCGCAGACAGCTGCAGAACCAGTGACGGTGAATGTCATTGCACTGAAGGGCCCTACTGCCATGGGGATGGTGGACTTTATGGACAAGTCTGACTCTGGTGAGATCACGGATAACAACTACAATTTTGAGATTGCGGCGGCCGTCGATGAGGTGACACCGAAACTGGTTCAGGGGCAGATTGATATTGCAGCAGTTCCCGCCAATCTTGCATCTGTACTATACAATAACACCGACGGTGGTGTAAGTGTGCTTGCCATCAATACGTTGGGAGTGATTTATATTGTGGAGAGCGGAGATACGATAGCGGATATCAGTGATTTAAAAGGTAAGACGATTTATGCCAGCGGAAAGGGCGCCACACCAGAATACGCTTTAAACTATATTCTTGCACAAAACGGCATCAATCCTGAGAGCGATCTGACAATCGAGTGGAAAAGTGAACACACGGAATGCCTGTCGGCACTGATGGCCGGGGAGAATGCAGTTGCAATGCTTCCACAACCTTTTGTGACAACGGCACAGACGAAAAGCGAGCATATCCGGGTTGCGCTGGATCTCACTGAGGAGTGGGATAAGCTAGGCGCGGACTCTGCACTTCTGACAGGTGTGGTCGTGGCGAGAAAAGCGTTTGTCGAGTCGAATCCGGCAGCAGTTGAGGCGTTTATGAATCACTATGAAGACTCGGTGAAGTTCGTCAATGAAAATGTGGAGGACGCGGCGGCATTGATTGAAAAGTATGATATCGTACCGGCGGCAGTGGCCGTCAAGGCAGTTCCCAAATGCAATATTGTGTGTATCACGGGAAATGAGATGAAGCAGAAACTTTCGGGCTATCTTGCGGTGCTGCTAGAGCAAAATCCCAAGTCTGTGGGAGAGGCACTTCCGGCGGATGATTTTTATTACGGAAATTGATATCTATGGCAATGGATACACGATTGAGGCTGTGTATGATGAAGTTATAGGAGACAGATGAATCAAAAACACGAAATTCGGATTTGGGCAGTTTTGTTCTGGATGATGATCTGGCAGTTTGCCAGCATGTGGCTGGACAGTGATATTTTGCTTGTGCCGCCAGTGAGTGTGGTGTGCAGGCTTGGACAGCTGATGCTGACAGCTGTGTTTTGGAGGTCTGTATTGTTTACGCTGTCCCGCATTGCGATGGGATTTTCGCTGGCGGTTGTGACCGGGAGCGTGCTGGCGGTATTGGCGTCACGCATTACCAGAGTTAAGGAGCTTTTGGCGCCGCTGATGCTTATCGTCAAGTCAGTACCGGTCGCTTCGTTTATTATATTGGCGCTGATATGGTTTTCATCGCGAAATCTTTCTATATTGATATCGTTTCTGATGGTGCTGCCTATTATTTATACGAATGTATTGTGTGGTATTGGGAGTGTGGACAGACAGCTTATAGAGATGGCGCAGGTGTTCCGGATATCCCAACTGCGAGTGATAAGATATCTCTATCTGCCACAGATTATGCCTTTTTTTTATTCTGCATGCAGTGTTGCTCTTGGGCTAAGCTGGAAGGCCGGTGTGGCGGCAGAAGTGATTGGGATGCCAGGGGGATCCGTCGGAGAGCGTCTGCAGCAGGCGAAAGTGTATCTGGATACGCCAGACTTGTTTGCATGGACACTTGTGATCGCGGTGGCAAGCCTTGGTTTTGAGAAGGTAGTATTATTTCTGATCAAACGCGCAATGTTATTATTACAAAAAATGAAATAGAGAAGTTAAGGAACTGAAATATGGAGTTACGAGAACTATCAACAGAGACAGTGACAGATATTTACAATCAATATATGACAGTCGATTTTCCGCCAGATGAGCTCAAGCCGCTTGCACGCATCCTGTATACAATGGAAACTGGACTGTGTTGTGCATATGGCATTTATGAGCAGGACGAACTGCGGGGATACGCCATATTTATATTGCCAGAAGGTGCAAATTACGGACTGCTCGATTATCTTGCAGTGGTGAAGGAACATCGTGGAACAGGTGTAGGACATGCATTTTTTGAGCAGATCGATGATGTGCTTACCGCGAAATATCCCTTGTTGAGGGGATTCATTATTGAGTCAGAAAATGTAGGATCCGCTGTCGATGCCAGCGACCGAAGAACCAGGGAAAAACGGATATCTTTTTACCGACAGAATAACTGTACAATGACACCGCTTGGTTCAAAACTGTTTGGTGTAACATACAGTATTCTCTCTTATGATTTTGATAAAAGGACTGATGTGTGTGCTTCGCTGGATGATCTGGACAGGATTTATGCTGCGATGTTTAAAAAGAACCATTATGAACACAATGTAGAACTATGGGACGACTCGCAGGTTTCTTTCTGACGGGCGCGTTTGAAAAACGGAACTAATGTATGCTGCGGTTGTGCGTGGCAGAAGTGGGAAATATTTATGATAGATCAGATATGTGTCAGCAAACTGACCAAATTGTATGACAGCAAAGTGGTGTTTCAGGATATGGATATGACGATTCCAACTGGAGAAACGATCTGTATCATGGCGCCCTCTGGTGCTGGTAAGACAACGCTGCTTCGGATCTTAATGGGATTGGAACAGGCGGACAGTGGGAGCATCACCGGGGTGGAGGGAATGCGGTTTAGCGCTGTTTTTCAGGAGGAGCGTTTGTGCGAGAACATGACAGCAGTCGAAAATATCAGGCTTGTCACGCCGTCGCTCAGGGGTCCAATAATCACAAAAGAAATGAGCCGGCTTGGGCTGGAAACCTGCTGCAATCAGCCTGTATCAGAACTTTCAGGGGGAATGCGCAGACGAGTGAGCATATTGAGAGCCTTGTTGGCAGCGTATGACATGCTTTTTCTGGATGAGCCTTTCAAGGGACTGGATGATGTGATCAAGAGACAGGTTATGGCATATGTGCAGGAAAAGACGAAAGGGAAGACGGTGCTTTTTGTTACCCATGACAGAAAGGAAGCGCTTAGTTTAGGGGCAAAGATTTTTGCGCTTTCAGAACTCTCTGAAAAGAAATAAAAACGACCGCAATCGCGGTCGTTTTTATGCCATCGAAAAGGCGGCAAGATAAATAATTGACATGACAATTGCAATCAGGAGCGCTATGATCGATGTGACCAGCCCGCCAACTGCCATACCAGTTCGTCCCTTATGGGAAAGTCCGATCGCGGAGCAGATGACACCGGCAATCGACAAAATCAGATTCCAAAAAGGAACCCAGCATCCCAGGAGTGCGAAAATACCAATGATAAGCCCCGCTATTGCCACATTGTTGTTTTTCATGGGCATGGTATCATACACGACAGCCTTCGCGGGCTGAGGAGGATAGGGCTGCTGATATTGCTGTCCCTGGTTTGGATTGTATGCCTGATTCGCACTATATGTTTGGTTTGTGGTGTATGTCTGGCTCTGGTTTGAATTCTGGTTTTGCCCGTACAGTTCTTTTTCGTCCATGTATCTACTGCCCCCAAACTAAACGATTTGCAGTGATGCCACGACAAACATAAGAATCACGGAGACCACAATAGAAAGAACAAGGAGTCCGATAGCAAGCCCTGTTTTCTTGTCCAAAACAGCCCTGACAGCAAACATGCTGCAGAGAACTCCGATCAGCATACCGATGATTCCTGCAAAGAACCAGCCTCCTACACAGCAGATGGCGACTAAGACCCAGACCCATACAGGAACATTGCTCACAGGCTCGTATGGTTTGCCGTCATCCAGGAAAACACCGTTGACAGCAAGTCTGGCATTGTTTCCGATGACAACGAGGTTGCATACGGCACCGGGCAGATTGATCTGATAATCGACTACGACAATGAACCAGTTGCTTGATTTGAGCTTGTAGCTGTCGTTGTCAACGATTACTTTGTTTCCACCAAAGCCGCCTATTTTGCATTGTACTTTATGTACGTTCCCAGCGCTGTCAGTTACATTCCATTCCTTCTTCATTTGACACCCTCCATATGCAATCTTTGTTTATAAAATAAAGTAACCATACAGCATCATGTAAACTTCTGAGCCGAACGGTTTCCTATAGCATTTTCAAAATGCATCCTGCAGATTGCATCTCATTCATAAGAAGTGATTTGTCAAGTTTTTCTTTTACTGATTAAAAAACTTAAACAATTGTTATTAGTTACTGTAATATAATATAGCATATCGTGAAATATTGCAAGTATTTGTTGGCCGTTTTTGTTTATTGGGCAATTTGACCATTGCGTAATGATAGGAAGATATAGTATATTTATACGTAGGGCACGGAAAACCCAGTTTGAAAGACGATGGTTTTTCGATGATAACAATGAATTATGAAAATATAGAATTGTATATTGTATATATTGTACAATAGAAAGGATTGGTGCACAAAATGATTCAATTATTAGAGACAGGGGCTTATCTGGTGAACGGCACAGAGCTGATTGCGGACAATGCAGTTGCGGCAGCTGCCATCAAGGCAAAGACCGGCAAAGATGTGGACAGGGCAGAGGCTTCTAAGGCAACTATAGCCTATGGAATCTTAAAAAACCATAATACCTCTGACAACATGGACAAGCTCAGGATCAAATTTGATAAATTGACATCGCACGATATCACCTTTGTGGGGATCATACAGACAGCACGCGCTTCAGGACTGACAAAATTTCCTGTGCCATATGTGCTGACGAACTGCCACAATTCCCTCTGTGCAGTGGGAGGGACAATCAATGAAGACGACCATATGTTTGGATTAACCTGTGCAAAGAAGTACGGTGGTGTCTATGTACCGCCTCATCAGGCAGTGATTCACCAGTATGCAAGGGAAATGCTCGCCGGTGGAGGCAGAATGATTCTTGGTTCTGATTCCCACACACGTTATGGTGCCCTTGGTACGATGGCGATGGGAGAGGGCGGACCAGAGCTTGTAAAGCAGCTTTTGAATCAGACATACGATATCAATATGCCAGGGATTGTGGCGGTATACTTAGAGGGTGAGCCGATAAAAGGGGTAGGTCCTCAGGATGTGGCACTTGCCATAATTGGTGCAGTATTTCAAAATGGGTATGTCAAGAATAAAGTGATGGAGTTTGTGGGACCAGGTGTGTCTTCACTTTCGGCTGATTTCCGAATTGGCATTGATGTCATGACAACGGAGACGACATGTCTTTCTTCTATATGGAGAACAGATGATGCCATCAGGGAATTTTATGATATTCATGGCAGGAGTGAGGAGTTTGCAGAATTGAATCCGGGTGAGGTCGCCTACTATGACGGCTGTATCAAGGTCGATTTAAGCAAGGTTAAGCCGATGATTGCCATGCCATTCCACCCGAGCAATACCTATACCATTGAGGAACTGAATGCAAATCTCATGGATATTTTGGATGACTGTGAGAAGAAGGCGCTCGTCAGCCTGGATGGTGCAGTTGATTTCACACTGAAGGATAAAGTGAGGGATGGTAAGCTGTATGTGGAGCAGGGAATCATCGCGGGCTGTGCAGGCGGCGGATTTGAGAATATCTGTGCGGCTGCCGATATTCTTGACAATGCGAGCATCGGACCAGATGCGTTCACATTGAGTGTGTACCCGGCGTCCATGCCAATCTATATGGAACTGGTGAAAAATGGCTGTGCGGCAAAACTGATGCAGACAGGAGCAGTGTTAAAGACTGCGTTCTGCGGTCCGTGTTTTGGTGCCGGAGACACACCGGCAAACAATGCGTTCTCAATTCGCCACTCGACGAGAAATTTCCCGAACCGCGAGGGCTCCAAGCTCCAGAGCGGACAGATTGCGTCCGTGGCGCTGATGGATGCGCGCTCCATCGCGGCGACAGCGGCAAACAAGGGGTATCTCACACCTGCTACCGAATTTGACGGAACGTTTGCGAAGTATCAGTATTTCTTTGATAAGAAGATTTATGAGAACCGCGTGTTTGACGCAAAAGGTGTTGCTGATGAATCTGTTGAAATCAAGTTTGGCCCTAATATTAAGGACTGGCCGGCGATGGCGGCGCTGACGGACAACCTCATGCTGAAGGTCGTTTCGGAGATTCATGATCCAGTGACAACAACAGATGAGCTGATTCCCTCCGGGGAGACTTCTTCCTACCGGTCAAATCCGTTGGGACTTGCAGAGTTTACACTCTCACGCAAAGACCCGAATTATGTGAGACTCGCAAAGGAGATTCAGGCCGCGGAGAAAGCAAGGGAGGAGAAAGCCTGCCCTGTACAGAAGTTCCGGGAGCTGGAAGAGGCGTGGCGTGTGATGAAGACGATCACTCCGGATGCAGACCGCAGCAACACTGGGATTGGAAGTACGATTTTTGCAGTCAAGCCCGGTGATGGTTCTGCCAGGGAACAGGCGGCAAGCTGCCAGAAGGTACTTGGCGGATGGGCGAATATTGCGCACGAGTATGCAACCAAGAGATACCGCTCAAATCTTATCAACTGGGGTATGCTTCCGTTTCTCATCAAGGAAGGCGAACTGCCATTCAGGAACCTGGACTATATTTATATTCCGGGTATCAGAAAGGCAGTGGAGGAGAAAGCTGATACGATTAAAGCGTATGTCGTCGGCGGCACTGCCGGTGAGGACAAAAAGATAGCGTTTGAGATGACGCTGGGCGAACTTACGGACGAGGAGCGGCAGATTATCCTGAAAGGGTGTCTGATTAATTACAATAGGGTATCATAGTAAAAAATCCTGCACAGCTGTGCAGGATTTTTTGGGCCGCACGCTGATGACATTCAAAGCACCTGAGGAAAAATGACGAAAAAATGCGGAAAATGAACGAAGTGAAAGTGACATGATGAATAGAAAGACAAAGTGCACAGAAAAATTTTTTTAATAAAATAAACAAAACACTACCATTTTTTTGAAGTTTATAGTATAATTGTAACTATTCGGAGCACGATTATAGATTGGTGACAGAGATGCTGATGTGTAATCGGTTAGAAGCTGTAACTATACCAGGAAGAATAGTTACAGAAAAACTCAAATTGAGCAGACAATTTTCATAGATCTTACGGTTAAACATTGAGCGTGCTCAAAATAGGATTGGAGGTATTTTATGGCAAAAGAAATGATTGCAATGCTGCTTGCCGGCGGTCAGGGTTCGCGTCTTTATACACTGACGCAGAAGCTGGCAAAACCTGCAGTTCCGTTTGGAGGGAAATATCGTATCATCGATTTCCCGCTATCCAACTGCGTTAATTCAGGTATTGATACAGTAGGTATCCTTACCCAGTACCAGCCGCTTGTACTGAATGAGTACATAGGAAACGGACAGCCTTGGGATTTGGACAGGCTGCATGGCGGTGTTCATGTGCTGCCGCCTTATCAGCAGGCAACAGGTTCAGACTGGTACAAGGGCACAGCAAATGCTATCTATCAGAACATTAATTTTATTGAGAGATATGATCCCGAATATGTGATCATTCTGTCAGGTGATCAGATCTGCAAGCAGGATTACAGCGATTTCCTCAGATTCCACAAGGAAAAGAACGCTGAGTTCAGCGTGGCAGTTATGGAAGTGCCATGGGATGAGGCAAGCCGCTTCGGACTGATGGTTACGGATGACAATGACAAGATTACAGAGTTCCAGGAGAAGCCAAAGGAGCCGAAGTCAAATCTGGCGTCCATGGGTATCTATATTTTCAACTGGGATATCTTAAAGAAGTATCTGATTGAGGATGAGAACGATCCAGAGTCTGAGAACGACTTTGGCAAGAATGTTATTCCGAGTCTGCTTCGCGATAAGCGGGAAATGTACGCATATCGGTTCTCGGGATATTGGAAGGATGTGGGAACGATTTCTTCCCTGTGGGAGGCAAATATGGAAGTTCTGGATCCGGAGAACAGCGGTATTAACCTGTTTGATGATGACTGGCGTATCTACAGCAGAAACAGCGGTATGACAGGCCACCGCATCGGTGAGGGCGCAGTGCTTGAGAACTGTATGATCACTGACGGGTGCAGTATTGACGGTGAAGTGAAGCATTCGATACTGTTTGCCGGCGTCAAGGTAGAGAAGGGCGCTGTGATCGAGGATGCAGTAATCATGGGCGGCAGCACAATCAAGGAAGGTGCCCAGATCAAGCACTGTATTATCGCAGAGAATGTTGTGATTGAGAAGAATGCGGTCGTAGGAGAAATGCCGGAAGGAAATAAGAAGGGCGTTGCGACAGTGGGCTCCAATGTGACGATTGGCGAGGGAGCAATAGTAGGGCCTGATGCGATGGTGTCAGCAGATGTAAAGGGAGGTGACAAGGCATGATCAATTCAAACGCAGATTCAGCAATGGGCATTTTGTTCCCAAACAGCTATGATTCGTTAGTGCCAGAGCTTGTGTCTGAGCGGCTGATGGCATCCATACCGTTTGCAAGCCGTTACAGGCTGGTAGATTTCATGCTTTCAAGTATGGTTAACTGTGGTATTGACAACATATCTCTGATTGTAAAGAGAAATTATCATTCCCTTATGGACCATCTGGGATCAGGCAGAGAGTGGGATTTGACG
>CAMWXA010000178.1 GCA_947178035.1 uncultured Lachnospiraceae bacterium
GAAATTGAAATATCTTTTTGAAGTTTATACGGACAAAGAGATTGAAACTCTTTTCATTCTTTTATCAAAACTGTATGACGGAATAGAAAATTTAGAAAAGAAGGCTGCTGATGAAAAAAAGTAAAAACGTGCTGCTGATAACATTCATTGCCCGACTTATCGAATGTTCAAGACGGGAATTATATAGGTGCATATTCGATTGCACCTGTTCATGTTAAAGCAGAGGTATCCGTTAGTAATCATCAAATAACAAATATTGCCATTTTGCAGCATGATAATGGGTTGGGGAGTGCGGCAGAATGTATAATCAATGATGTAGTGGAAGAACAGTCATTAGATATAGACGCAGTAGCGGGAGCTACGGTAAGTAGTAAATGTATCTTAAAAGCTGTTGAAAACGCAATAGAAAATTAAAGAGGGAGATTCAGATGAAAACAATCGTAATTTACAATTCACAAACAGGGTTTACAAAACGTTATGCCGAATGGATAGCCGAAGAAACGGGAGCTGATTGTTTTGAATTATCAGCCGCAAAAAAGAAAGATTTGGCTGCATATGAAGCAATTATTTTTGGAGGTTGGGCTTGCGCGGGCAGTATCAGTAAAATTAGTTGGTTTAAGAAAAATATAGATAAATGGGCAGGTAAGAAGCTGCTTGCATTCTGTGTTGGAGGAAGCCCGATAGATAACCCGGAAATTGACATAGCTCTTAAACGAAATTTCAACGAGTCGGAGCAGAAAAAAGTAAAAATGTTTTACTGTCCGGGAGGTTTTAATTATGAAAAAATGTCTGCACCGTCTAAACTGATGATGAAATTGTTTGTTAAAATACTTAAAGCAAAAAAAGATAAGACAGACGCGGAACAAATAATGGTAAAAATGATTTCTTCATCTTATGATATTTCAGACAAAAAGTATATTGAGCCCATTTTGCAATATCTGAAAGTTTGATAAATGATAGTTAAAGAGGCGACCGCCTAACGTGCTGCTGCTCCTCTGAATGATAAAAATGTAACTGTAAACCATGCACCGCCCTATGTGGGAGAAAGGGAGTAAAATATAGTATGTTATAACAAACTGCAGACAATGGGAACACTTTTCTGAAAAAGGAGATAAATATTTGAGAAAAATCCTGAAACATAACAAGCCATATATTCCTGCCCTATGTTAGAGCGTATTTGAAAATACCGCAAAAAACTGTATGAAAAAATTTTTGACTTCTGCCGTTCACGCCCAATGTCATTTTAAATGTTGTCATCACATGCACAAATATGATATGATTATGGTGCTATAACTGGCTTACAAGCATTGGATCCTGCCTCTCACTAGACTTAATATTTGGGCATAAACTTAGGAACTATTAAGAATTAATTTTGCAGACAATGCGTCATAAGATGATTTAGTCAAGTCAGATGTAAAGATTAATTCTTTAACGGTTTCTTAATGGCCGTATTGGAATTAAAGGAAAAACATGCGCTTCTGCGATTTTTCCTGCCATATGTAGTTGTGATTCTCTTAATATTGGAAGCCGGTATCTGAATGATTTGCATTTAGATATATGCTTTGTTGTTACAACTGGAGACGAAGGGGGAGGCACATACATGCCATACCGCATATTAATCATTGAAGACGATATCACCATACAGACAGAATTGCGGACATTGTTGACGGGAAATCACTACGATGTCTCTGCTGTCACAGATTTCTCAGAGACAATCCAGCAGATTACAGAACAAAAACCGCACTTAATCCTCCTCGATATCAAACTGCCGCAGGAAAGCGGTTTTTCGCTCTGCTCAAAGATACGCAGCTTTTCCGATGTTCCCATCATCTTTGTGACAAGCTGCAGCACCGATATGGATGAGCTGAACAGCATTATGCTGGGCGGTGATGCATTTATCACAAAGCCCTATCATACTGCTATTTTGCTGGCGAAAATTGCATCTCTTTTGAAAAAGAACTATCCCCAGTCTGAGCGGGAAGTGCTGGAATGCAATGGAGCGGTGCTCCATTTGGAGAGCGGAAAGCTCGAATACCGCAGCCTGCAGACCGAGTTGACCAGAACCGAGCTGAAAATCTTATACTACCTCTTTCAACACGCCGGGAGTATCTGTGCCAGAGCGGATCTTGTCGAATATCTGTGGGACAATCAGCTGTATGTTGATGACAATACGCTGAGCGTCAATATCAACCGTATCCGGGAAAAGTTATCTGCAATTGGTCTGAACGATTTTATCAGGACAAAACATCGGCAAGGGTATATGCTATGGAGCTGAAAACATATTGGAAACAGTCACTCCCACTGTTGTGCGTGCATATTGTCTGTATGGCGGCGCTGGCTGTATTTCTGCTTTTGAGCGGAAACAGCGCTGACAGCGTTGCATTTATTTTGTCCATCTGGGCTGTCATTCTGACTGCATATCTCTGCAAAGCTTACTATAGTAGAAAAATCTACCTGGAAAAACTGCTTGAACTGACCAGACAGCTCGAAGAGCGCTACCTGATTTCTGAGATCATGGAAAAACCAGACAGAATAGACGACCAGATCTATTACCAGATTCTGAAGATGGCGGGGAAATCCATGCTGGAACAGATCGCCTCTGTAAAGTGTGAGCGCATAGAGTACAAGGAATACATTGAACAGTGGATTCATGAAATCAAAACGCCGATCACTGCCATGAAGCTGATTTGTGAAAATCATCGCCCGGAAATGCCAAAGACGCTGACAAAAGAGCTGCTATTGGAGTTAGAGAGAACAAATCGATTTACGGAGCAGGCGCTTTACTATGCCAGAAGCGAGCACACAGAAAAGGATTATTCCGTGCGGGAAATTCGGCTGTTTGACGTCGTCCACCAGGCAATTGCCGAGAATAAGCATCTGCTTCTGAACTACAATGTCCGCATTGATGTGCAGGAAACGGAAGCCACCGTTTACTCGGATGAAAAATGGCTGTGTTTCATCCTGAATCAGATGATTGTCAATGCAGTTAAGTATCGCTCAGAAGAACCGCAGCTGCGCTTTTTTGCTGCGCAGTCGGGCGGAAATATGATTTTAAATATTGCCGACAATGGGATTGGCATTGTGGAAAGCGAGCTGCCCCGCATTTTTGAGAAGGGCTTTACCGGGAAAAATGGCCGCAATGCTTCGCAGAATGCCACAGGCATCGGGCTTTATCTCTGCAGGCGTCTGTGCGATAAGCTGGGAATCGGCATTACAGTCACTTCCTCTGATCATCATACTGTCTTTCAACTTTGTTTTCCTATTGATGACTTTATCCGTGAAGTGCAGGGATAACACTACAGCGCGGCTTGCCCGGCTGCAGCATTCTCTCTGCACTTCTTACATTTTTGTTAGAACTTTGTAAGAAAACATAATACAAATATAGTCGCACTTCCATTATAATATTAAGAAATTACTGAAACATCTGGCTAAATAATTTTCTAGCGCAAGAACACTTTTCTGCGCGAATTCTTAATCGAGGTGATATGCTATGAACGAAATTTTAAGACTGGAACACATTCAAAAGTATTATGGAAATCAGGGCAATCTTACAAAAGCGGTCAATGACATCAGTTTTGCGGTTAATGCCGGGGAATTTGTGGGAATCATGGGCGCTTCCGGCTCCGGCAAGACCACACTGCTCAACTGCATCTCCACAATCGACACGGTCAGCGCAGGTCACATTTACCTGAACGAGACAGACGTGACGGAGCTCCGGGAGAAGGCGCTGACACGCTTCCGGCGGGAAAATCTCGGCTTTATCTTTCAGGATTTTAATCTGCTGGACACATTGACCATCTCGGAAAATATTGCGCTTGCGCTGACAATCAATCATGTGCCAGCCGGCCAGATTCCGAAGCGTGTGGAGGAAATGGCCGAGACGCTGAACATCTCGGATATTCTGGAAAAATTTCCATATCAGGTGTCCGGCGGACAGAAACAGCGCTGCGCCTGCGCGCGGGCAATCGTCAACAACCCGAAACTGCTTCTGGCGGATGAACCGACCGGAGCGCTCGACAGCCATTCCTCACAGATGCTTTTATGTACGATGCAGCGCATCAATGAACAGTTGGGCGCGACAATTCTGATGGTCACGCACGATGCGTTTTCTGCCAGTTACACGAACCGTATTTTGTTTTTGCGGGACGGCTTGATTTTTACAGAGATTCGGAAAGGCGGAGATTCCCGCAAAGTATTTTTTGAGAAAATCCTGGATGTCCTCACGATGTCGGGAGGAGGTGTGACAGATGTACGGTAAACTAATCCTGCAAAATGCAAAGCGATCCTTAAAAGACTATTTGATCTACATTGTAACCATGACAATCTGCGCCGCGCTCTTTTATGCGTTTCTCTCCATATCCAGCAGTTTTTATGCGCCTGATATTGGCGTGGAGTACAATATCACGTTCCTGGGTGAGGGAATGAAGCTGGCAATCTGCGGAATCACGCTGCTGATCTTTTTTCTGATTCAATACGTAAATCACTACATGCTGCTGCACCGGAAGAAGGAGTTTGCCATACAGGCGGTCATTGGCATGGAAAAGCATATGATTGGCTGGCTGTTCTTCGCAGAGACGCTTGCCATGGGAGCAGTCGCCATCATACTTGGCATTATCCTGGGCGCCGTTTTGTCACAGTTCATTGCGGCGATGCTCCTGACATCATACGGACAGCCCTATCATTTTTCCTGGATGCTGTTTCCCGATACAATCGTGCTGACGATCTGCTTTTTTGCGTTTGTCCTGCTGATTGTCGGGATTGGCAACCTCCGGGCAATCCGTAACATTAAGATCATCGATATGCTCTACGCTGACAGGAAAAATGAACCAGCGATCCAAAAAAGCAAATATATGTACATCATCGTGATTGTATACTGGATTTTGCTCATCGCGATGACTGCAACGGGAGTCTCAAAGGTTTCTTACTACTATGATTCGCGCCTTCCGGTGCCTGTCCGCGTCATGTACCTGGGAAATATCGCTGCACCTGCAGTTTCGCTGATGACAGGTATCGTCTGCGCGCTGCTGTGGATTCGGCGCGGGAAATTCCAATGGTATCTGGCAGCCGCTGCCGTCTTAGCTGCCATCAATGCCATTTTCGCTGCCAGTGTCCACATGCTGCATCAACTGTATTATCTCGTGGGAGATGACGGTACCATGCGCCTTTATCTGCTCTATATGCTCTTTGATGTCACTTTTATGGTATGCTGTATCATATACCTTGCCAGCAATCTGCTTGCCGGCTGGAAAGAACAGCATCCGGCCTGCAAGTACAAAAACACGAATCTGTTCTTTTTTGGTCAGATGATTTCCAGGCTGAGCACCGCTTCCAAGACCATGACGCTCATCTGCCTTACCCTGGTGCTTTCCTGCTTCCTGTTTGTCGCGATGCCTGCCCTCACAGGCTGGGCGGAGGGCTATCTGGCGATCAGGGCGCGGTATGACATTCAGGTCGCAACCCGATATAACAGCGTCTATGACGAAGCAGATCTGCCCAAGGACCAATATGAGATTCTCACGGATTTTTTATCTGAAAATGGCATTGAAACATCCTTTGACTGTGCGATAAATCTATATTTGACAAGATACGATGATTTTCACAATCGGAAAAAGTATGATTTTCCTGTCGTGGCAATCGCACTTTCAGACTACAATGCACTCCGGGAGACACAGGGGTATGAGCCAGTCTGTCTGGAAGAAAACGAGTTTACGACACAGTGGCGGGAGATTGCCACCGACGATGACAGGTCTGCCTTTTTAGACGAACATGCTGTGATTACTACAGATGCGGGAGACTACAGACTTTCAGAAAATCCCTGTTACACAGAATCAATCGGAGAAATGATTTATAACAGTTATACCGATGTGATATATGTTTTTCCGGACACGGCCTGCGAAAAGTTCCTTCCTGTGATGCGGGACCGCTTTATCACTATGAAAGAAAGCATTCCGTATGACTGCGCAAAAGAGCTTGAAAATCGGTTTCTTCAAATTTATCCGGAGGAACCGGATGAAAACACAGGCGTCCAATATTATCTGCGGATGCGCACACTGCAGACCAATGAATCGAAAGCGAGCACCTTTATCCTGCAGACCAGTATGACCTATGGTGCAATTGTTCTGGTGGTAATGTGCCTCACGGTTCTCTCTCTGCAGCAGCTGTCAGAATCGTCGCAGTACAGATACCGTTTTGGCGTCCTCCATAAGCTCGGTGTGGAGCAGCACGAACAGGAGCGGCTGGCATTCAAACAGCTCGCCGTCTGGTTTGGACTGCCGATTTTGGTGGCAGTGCTCATGTCTATTCTCATCATTGCCTGCTTCTTTCAGACGATCGCAGTGCAGATTGCAGCCTATGTCGGCTGGATCGTGCTGCTGCATCAGGTTGCGGTCATGGCAGGAATTCTGGGCTCGCTGCTGCTGTGTTACTTTATCATTACTTATATGCTTTTTAAGCCTGTGATTTATAACTAAGAACTCCCAATGTAACTATGGTTACTTTTCGCGGGGCAGGAATGCGCTGAACTGCGCATTTTGTGCAAAAATGTTTCATGAAAAAGAATCAGATACCATTTGAGTACTCTGACCTCTATGAAAAGGGAGCCCGGCGAGAACGTCAGCAGTACAATGATGCGCTTGACCAGCAGCGTCGACTGGAGCAGGAAGAAGAACAAAGGGTTAAGAACACTCCTGCTTTATGTGAACAATCTAGAAATCATAAAACTACTAATCGAATGGACGGAACTATTGGCGCAGGAAAAATATAAAGAAGCCTTAGAAAAGGGAGCAGGCGATACAAGAATTTGGTTCTGCAGACTACAAGTAACCTCTCTTCAGAACAACCCTTACAGAGAAAAAACTATCACAGATATAGACATTTCTTCAGACTATGAAGGCTGGATGGGCAAGAATGATCTTGCTGTGGTTCACTATGAAGAGGTTTCGCTGAATGGAAAAATGAGCGATCTGACTGCCAGATTTTTTGTAACTACAAAGACAGGCGCCGTGAAGCGGTTGTCAGGAGCAGATCTTAGATATCTGCTCCCTGCTCTTTTAAAAATTCGATGATGTCACCAACGGTCTTGACTTTCTTGTCCATCTCCTCATAGTCAGCATTAATGCCGTACTCGTCCTCAAATGCCATGACAAGCTCTACTAAATCAATAGAATCCGCGCCAAGGTCATCCTTCAGGTTCAAGTCCTCTGTAAGCTCCATGCCTGTTAAATGTAACTGCTCTTCGATGATTTCAAATACTCTTTCCATTCAAAAATCTCCTTTACACAACCTATCTCGTATTTTGACAAAGCATCCATGTAGTTCTCACACTTTATTGTATGCATTCCTACTTCATCTTATGATGTGACCTATGCTGTCTTCCACTGAAATAACCTTCCTGTTATCACATATTTCAACAGTATCATCACAGTATCGACAAACAGAAGTATAGTATTCCTCTATATATTTGTCAACGAATTTTCTAAAATTTCTCTAAATATTTTTTTAATCGTGTTACTGTTCACGCTGCCATTTCAATTTTGTTGATTGAGAGCTCAATGTCAGCACTATTTTTCCAGCCCCAGTAAATATTGATATACCTCGCGCCTGGAAATGCCTCTGTCCCTCGCAACCCTTTTCATGGCCTCCTTGTGGTCAATCCCCTGCGACTCATACTGCTTCATATGCTCCTCAATCGGTATCCCCTGCCAGTTCTGCTCCTGCTCTCTTTTAAACTCCGAAAGGCTTTTGCCCTCAACCACCAGCACATACTCCCCCCGCGGTTCTTCGTTTTCCAACAACGCGCACGCATCACAGAGCGTAGTGGGCCTTACCTCCTCAAACCGCTTCGTCAGCTCCCGGCACAGTGTCAGCCTGCGGTCACCAAGCGCCTCATACAGTTCCTCCAGCGTTCTGGCCAAATGGTGCGGCGCCTCGTATAAGATAATTGTTCTTGACTCCTTCTTTAAGTCCTCCAGAATCTCTTTCTTTTCTTTTTTATCAGCAGGCAAAAATCCCTCAAAACAAAAGCGCCTTGTACTCAATCCAGAAAGCGTCAGCGCTGTGATACACGCCACCGCACCTGGAAGTGATGTCACGACAATGCTGGCCTCCTGACACATTCGTACAAGTACTTCACCCGGATCAGAGATCGCCGGTGTTCCGGCATCTGTGATCAGTGCGACATTTTTACCGGCATTCATCTGTTCTATTAAGTCAATGGCTTTTTCAACCTTATTATATTCATGATAGCTTGTCATCGGTGTGTGAATATCAAAGTGATTCAACAACTTAATACTATTTCTAGTATCCTCCGCAGCAATCAGATCAACCATCTGTAGCGTCTCCACCACCCGCGGTGTGATGTCCCCCAGATTCCCAATCGGTGTCGCACACAAATACAACATTCCTGCCATCTGTAAACCTCCAACTTCCCTATTCATGTTACCATTCATTTCCAGTGTTATTAACTTAAGCCCTTACTAACCGAGATTGATAAATAATCACAATGATTTATTAGGCATTTCTAGTGCTCCATCCAGTTAGAAATTGAAGTATGGGGCGGCATGTTTCGTGCCA
>CAMWXA010000179.1 GCA_947178035.1 uncultured Lachnospiraceae bacterium
GGCAGCGCCTGGCATTTCCCGCTGTAGCTGCCGCACTCTGTGTACATTCTCCCCACTGTGCGGAAGCCCTCTGTCTTTTTGTACAGATAGTCTTTGAGTCCGAAAAGCCGGATATCTTTCACATAAGTCTCCCTGTTAATCAGGTTGAGCAGATATGCAGACAGCGTGTTGACCTGTTCGTTTTTCAATTCAGTGTCTACACGAAATACCCCTTCTTTTTGAGAGAAATAATTGCTCAGAACCATAACCAGCACAAATATCAGGAGCATCAGCGCCGGCAGAAACAGCGACACTGTCATACTTTCCTTCGCACGGTCTGTCCGGGCAAAGAGCACCAGCACAAAACCAGATGCAAGGATAATTCCCGCAAGCTCCTGAAAAAACGCATAGATTGCCAGCAGCTGGCGCTCCACACCGCCCATGCCAATCTCTCCCGCGCGCACCCGGCGAAACGCCTCCAGCGTCTCTTTTTGGTCAATCATCCCGTACTCCATGGAAAATGCCTTCTGCGCTGTCCTTTTCTTAATCTCCTCCGCGCAGGGCTTACAATAATGGTTTACGATTCTCTCGCATCCCTTTGCCGCAAGTTTTAGCACCAGTGTCACAATGACCATCCACACCACAATTCTGACAGCCGTGTCATATTTTGCAAGCACAAGAGAATCTAAAATGCAGGCATAAAACAGATTGTTCCCATACGGTACTGCCGCCGCAGTCAGGGCTCCGAGAACAATCGCCGCCTTGAGCGTCCGATAGCCCTTTGTCTGAAAGATAATGTAATGCCACATCTCCCGAATTGACATGTTTTTCTTCATGATAATCCCCCCATTCCCGACAAATGCCACTGTTACAGTTCCAGCACGCCGAACCATATTCCAGCCCGGCATACCTGAGCGGAATTCATTCAATCCGGCACACGGATATTGCTGCTTTCGCTGACGTCCGGACATAAACCGCAGCTGTTCTTAGGAACTGTCAATAAATAACTCATCAATTTGACTTGTCAGAGGCTGACATGGCTAAATGTTCATCTGCGTCATCAGATAATCTTGACGTAAGGCATTGCCCTTTATGCCTTTGCCTCCTACGACTGCGATTATCTTCTTTGCAGCTGAACATTTATACAGCGTCAAATTAACAAGTTATTTCTTGACAATTCCTTAGCAGTATTCTGCATAGAATCATTGTAATATTTACACTGCACCTGAAACATTTCATAATAAGCGCCCTGCCTGCGCATCAGCTCCTCGTGCGTTCCCTGTTCCCGGACACAGCCTTCCGAGAGCAGGATAATCCTGTCGCAGAACCGGGTGGATGCAAGCCTGTGCGAGATAAAGAGCACACTCTTCCCCCGCAGCAGCGTCTGGTACTTCTCGTAAATCTCTGTCTCCGCCAGCGCGTCCAGTGCCGCTGTCGGCTCGTCGAGCATGACAAGCACCGCGTCGCGGTAAAGCGCCCTTGCAAGCAGGAGCTTCTGCATCTCTCCGCCGGAAAGCGCGATGCCGTCCGGCGCGATATCTTTTCCAAGATATGTGTCCAGCTGCCCCGCCAGGCTTCTGACCTTTTGGTCAAGTCCCGCCTGCGCGAGCACCTCCCACATTCTTTCCCGGTCATACGACTCGGAGAGCGCGATATTTTCGGCAATGTTATAGGAAGTCTGAAATGGCTCCTGAAAAATAGCCGCCTGTTTTGCAAAATAGCTTTTCCTGTCCAGTTCCCGCGTGCTGACGCCGTTGACGTACACCGTGCCCGATGTCGGAAGATACAGCCCTGACATCAGCTTCACGATCGTTGTCTTCCCCGCACCGTTCACACCGACAAGCGCAAGCTTCTCCCCGGGCGCCAGACGGAAGCTGACATCATGCAGCGTCTCCTCCCCAGCGCCGCAGTACTGATAGCTGACATGTTCAAACACAATCTCAATATCCGTCCACGCGGCACAGTCCGCCATCTCACCCGGCGGTATTTCCTCCTCTATGGCAAGATACGCGCGCAGATCGTTGAGCATGTCACTGTCCTGCCTGACAGAAACCACACTTTTGCTGATCATGCCAATCCAGTTGGAAAACCCGGCAATCAGCCCCAGATAAAACACAAACTCCGAGAGCCGCATCCCCTGGGAAAGCTGCAGAATCAGATACAGATAACAGATCATGTCACGCGCAGCGTCCAGTATTGTGTCCAGAATGTTGCTACCATACGTGCGCATATCCCAGCGAAAGTAAAGCTGCCTGCATCTTCTGATTGCCGTGTCAAACTTTTGAATGATCCAGTTCTCCAGCCCGAAAATGCGGATATCCTTGCCGCCCTGCACATCGTCCACCTCGCGGTTGACATAGTGCATTGTCATATGCTGCTCTGCAAGCGGGTCTTTGATCTTCTGATAATAGCGCGTCACGGCGTACGCTGCCGCCGCGCTGACTGCCGACATTCCGACGAGCATCAGCAGGATTTTCCAGTTCATGCTGCCCACAATCAGCGCATAGACCAGCAAACCCAGGACGCTTTTCACAAGCTCGGTGTTGTGGCGGAAAAATCCCTCCAGGCCCACGAAGTTTGCCCACAGACACTGATCTGACTTCTCCTTTAATTTGTGAATTTCTGTGTCCTCATACTGCTCCATGCTGACTGTCAGGTCTTTCTCAATCTGATCCATGATAAACAGTTCCGTCCTCGCCTCAATATACTGCCCATCATTGCACGCCTCCAGATAACCTTTTACCATGTTCAGAATACCGTAGCCGGCAAATGCCGTCAAAACGCCAAAGACAAGCTTCTGTATGGAAATTCCCCGTTCCAGACTGCCTATAATCATAGAAGTGATTGCCATTCCCACAATCGGCACTAAGACGTAGAGCACTGCTTCCGCAATCGTGTAGAAAATAATCTTTTTCTTCTTTTTCCACAACGGTTCATATGTATACCGGTAATTGCTCCAGATGGAATACTGTTTCATGGTTTGTTCCCCCCTTTGTTTTTTCTACCTTACCATTCTTTCCCTGCTTTTGCACAGAAAAAGGCACAGATGGTAAAAATCTGTACCTGAATAGCATTGTCCTCTCTATGACCTCTCTTTTCACAGCGGCAGCATAATCTCTGTCACAAATACACCCGGCTCGTTCTTGCGGTTGATGTAGCCGTCGTATTTGTCCACGATATTGTTGATCCGTTTCAGCCCATGCCCGTGATTGCCGCGCTTTGTCGTGATATACTCTTCATCCAGTTTCCGTATGACCTCATTCGTCGCATTGCTGACCGACAGATAGAGCTGTCTGCGCAGGATGCCAATATAGAGCCGGATAAACTGGTTTTCCGGCTCGACCTTCTCGCACGCCTCCACCGCATTGTCGATCAGATTGCCGATGACAACGCACAGGTCAATGTCCGACACGGCAAGCTCCTTTGGCACTGTCGCCTTGTAGTCCACCCGGATTCCCTTCTTGATCGCGAGGGAGATCTTGGAATTTAAGATGGCATCGGCATTGATATTTCCGGTGTTAAAGAGCAGGTTAATGTCATCTAAATCCTGTTCCAGTCTGTCCAGATACGCCCTTGCCTCCTCCAGATTATCCATCGCCAGATACGCCTTGACGGACTGCATATGATTGTGGTAATCATGCCGCCAGCCCCGCATCGTGAGATAGATGTTGTGCACTTCGTCGACCTCATTTTTCAACAGTTTGTTCTGGTACGCTGCAATCTGTCTCTCGTACACGCTGTCCAGTATGCGGTACAGCAGATACACTGTCAATATCAAAAGAAAAAGGATTGACAGAATCATTATGATTGTATTCATGAGCGTTCTCCAAATCTTCTATCATAAAATGCAGTTCCTTACTCCCTGTAATACTCTATAAACCGCTCATTCAGCTCCTGATAGGCGCTGCGGCTGACAGGAAGCACTGTCCCGTCGGAGAGCATACATTCCGTGCGGCTGATTTTCTCGACATACGCGAGATTTACCACGAAGCTTCTGTGACATTTCACAAACACCTCTTTCCTGTGCAGCATTTCCACGACTGCTGCCAGACTTTCCTTGATACGGACTGCGGAGTCGTCATTCAGATGCAGCTGCGTATAATGTCCGAGTACCTCCACGTAACATATGCTGCTCTCTGCCAGTTTTCTGACCGTGCCCTTCCCGCCAACCGTGATGCAGACGGTGTCCTCCGTATTGTCCCCGCGCTCTGCCGACAGCTCATCGAGCAGACTGCCGAGCTTCTCCATCGTGACCGGCTTGAGCAGATATCGCACAGCGTGCACCTCATAGCCCTCGATGGCAAATGTCCTGTCCGCTGTCAGGAAGGCAATCGGAAGCTTTCTGTCCTTCTCGCGGATTGCACGCGCAAGCTCGACACCGTTCATCTGCCGCATCGCGATATCCAGAAATACGATGTCATACGGGTAGTCGTCATTTTTAAACAGAAACTCTTCCGCGCTCTCAAATAAGACTACCTCCGCCGCTGTCCTCCGGCTTTCTGCCCACTGCATAATCATGCTGCGGACAAGCTTTGCCTGCGCCGCCTCGTCCTCACAATACGCGATACGCATGAATTCTCACCCTGACCTTCTATCTCTTAATCTCTTTATTCATAAAATTCAAAATGATATGCTCCTTAATTCCGACCGGATTCCAAAACCAGCTCCTTGCTGTAGATGTAACTGTCAAAACAGACATCCATATGGTATTACTGGAATTTCGCCTTTTTCTCAACAACAAACCCCAGCCTGACAAGAAGCCGGTTCGACGGCACATTCCCGACTGCGACCTCCGCAGTCACCTTTCCCGCCCCCTGCGCCTTCATCCAGTCAAGCATCAGCGAGAGTGTTTCACTCCCATATCCCTGCCTCCAGAATTTCTTGTGAATACAATAACCTATGTCATAAATTTTCCCCGTTTCATCTGAAAACATACAGCAATATTTTTCTTTATCCAAAGGAGCTAGCGATAATGAAACAGCCCCATATCAGCAAAATAATATTGTTATGAAACTGCTTGAATAATTTACTTTAAACATTGCCAAAGCTGTTCCAAAGCTGTTCCAAAGCTGAAATAGCGCTTTAGAACAGCTTTGGAGAAATTCAATCTTTTTGATGAGCTTTTAAATATTTCAAATATTCAATTACACGCCCGGCCTGCATATTTTCCGCCCTGAGCATTAGCAAATCCACATATCCATTTCAGTCTCCGCATACTTTTCTGAAATAAATTTTATCATACCTCTGTGAATTTATCAACATTTATGCTTTCTATCCCCACGGTAAACGCACGCTTTATGTTACAATTCACACCCAATGTCATTAACTTAAGCTCTTGATAACCGAGATTGGTGAATAAACACAATGATTTATCAGGCATTTTTGAGTACACTTTGTTAGTCAAGTTCCTTAAGTTAATGACATTGATTCACACCCACGCCATTTTTTATTATCTTATACATTATTGAGGTGTGAATTATAACAGATTTTGCACACAGCTAGATGCGCACCCAGAGAACGCATGCGACATTTCCCATTATCAAGGTATCATCGATTTCAAAGTAATGAAAAAAGTAGGGATTAAGGCCGTGATTATCCGGGCTGGATACGGAATCACAATAGATAAGCGTTTTATAAGTTACATCAATGCGGCGATCCCAGCATGAGATCAAAGCTTGTCGACACATTTAACTGTTACTTAGAGGAAGCTGATTATGAGGCAGGCATTTATTCCAATCAGGATTATATACAATCCGAAAAATTTCAACCGTGGCTCGTAGCAAAATATCCGTTGTGGTTTGCCAAGTACAGTGCCGACATCGGCAGTCACGCCTATAAAGGAAAAAATAAAAGACCATATATGTGGCAATACTGTTCGACAGGTGACGGAAAAGCACACGGTGTACGCTCGAAATGCATTGATATGAACAAAGTGTTTATAAAACTTGTTCCAGATGCAACAGTCCCACCTGTGGACAAGGTATCACAGAATCCAAAGACGATCGGTGCAGGTGACAATCCATATCCAGAACCCACACGGATTATATGCTACAACACATTAGGAGGTTTCATGCATGGATATGATGTAAAGTAGGTGCAGTGGCATCTGTGGCGGTTTGGACTATTTTTGGATGGTGCAGGATTGCCAGATGCATCACAAATAGATGGTGTATGGAGCGAAAATCGGATAGTGCGCTTGCAATAGCGCAAGAAAGGTTGGAACTTACAACGGACTTCGCGCCAGCTTACACTTAACGCTAAAAATGCAAACTAAATGAGTAAACTACAAAGCCGGTTATATCTGTGACGGGGCGGCCGCTTTTATGCGTACCAAAGTAAAGCATAAGCGCTACATTGGAAACATTATACGGAGAAATTCTAAATTGTTAAACTTCACTTTGTTGCGGAGATGCAAATTTTATGATAGTTTAGCCTAGAAAATAACATGACAAGGAGAAGAACAATGATGAAAAAGAGATGGCTTACCATTGTGCTGACGCTGTGCCTGGGACTAGGTATCTGTTTGGGACTGGGATCCTGCGGTAACAGCGATGGCCGTAAGGTCGAAAACTCAGAAGAAGCGGTATCTAATCTGCTGTCCGATGCGGGAGGGGATTCTGATTCTGAACAAGATAGCCAAGCAGTGAACGAATTTCCCGAAGGTACCGTACCAGTTTACCTGCTGGCGGAATCGTTTGTCTATTTAGGAGACGAATTTTCTGATCACTATGTGTGTGAGCGCAATCAGTATGGGAACGTTTTGACACGGAAAAAATGTGAAGAGGACAGCTATGACGTAATTACTACGGATTATCGGGCTGACGTGACGGACGATGAAGGATATTATTACATAAATACACCATATACGGGCCAGGGTATATACTATGAGTTTTATTATGACGAAGGCGGTAATACGACTTCCATACGTGGAAAGGACTGGACGCTGACCTATTCTGATGATAACACATCCGTCTTTCAGATAACTAATTATGGCGAGAAGGGAGATTATCGTATCATAAAGTACGATGCAAAATACCGTATGGTGGAAAGTACATATTACAGCAGCTGGTCCGATGAGCCCACGGCGGCATCCTACTATACCTATGATGACAATGATCGAATGGTCGCATCCCGTAGGATCAACTACGAGCGTAATTATGACTTCAGCAATACCTTCACTTCATTCTGTGAGATGAACCGTCCTCTTGTGAGTTACTGGCTGCAGACAAGCAGTGAAAATGGCACGGAGCAGATGATGAGCGAGTACACCTGTGAATGTACTTATGATGCCGCCGGGAATGTCCTTACGGAGATTCACACCTTTAACGGAAGTGACAAAATTGATTTTCACTATGAATATGCCTATGATAATGCGGGAAACATGATTGAAATGAAAGAGGTAGAAGATGATGGTTACATCCGCAATATCTATGAATATGATGCCGAAGGAAACCAGACGGGGTATCGGCTTAGCGAAGGAAAAAGCCATGATATTTATAAGCCCTTTCCTGTGAAAGACGATGCTTTGGTATTGGCTTTCCTGGCTTTAAAGGCGGAGAAATATTAATCGTTTGAAAGCCGCCTGCTGATCGGAACGGAAAAGCCCTAATCCATATTATCCGGAATATTCTTTTAGCGCTTTAAAATACATAAAGCGAAAATTCTGTGTTCCCATCTCGATGAGAATTCCATCCAGTATGCGAAGATGGGAACGCAGCCACTCCATGCACTCCACAGGTTCCCGCCCCTGCAACTCTCTTCATATAGGGATAAAAAGAATAGAAGTAAGACATCCAGATATTCCCCTGTAATCATGGTGTGTCCCTCGGTAAGCGGCAGATAGCCAAGATTCATCAGACCGTCATTCAAAACCTGGTGGCTGATAAAAGGCATTCCCAGCAGGAGCAGATGCCGGAGCATTGTCTTTCTCGGTATTTCGCCTTCCAACTTAAAGCTTTTGGTCAACTCGGACTCATAGGAGACACTGAGAAAGTGGCCGGATAATTGCAGCATGTCAAAGAATGCTCGAAAATCGGAGGACCTTTCAAAGCGGGATTTCACAGCGGAAAGGCCACTGGAACCACAGTGACCGTGGGAGCCAGTATACAAGCGTATCCTACAGGGCAGAGTTAAATCATTGCGGGATCGTTTGTGGGCAAGGATGAAGGAAGAACTCCTGTATTAGATATGATACAAAGAAAATGACAATCGAGGAACTTAAAACCCTGATATGGAGATACTTTATTATCTATTAGAACAATCGGAGGATATGCTCAGCCAATGGCGGTCTGCCTCCAATGAGCAAAAGAAAATAGCATTATGAGTCACTGGGGCAGGCAGCTTAAAGATTTCGTGAAGAGAAAGTGTAAAGGGATATTGACAATATCACTCTGAAAAGCCTCAGAATATGCCGTTTCCTTGTTGTTTTAGTTTAAATATAACTCGTATTTCCATCCAAAAGTTGTTATAATTGTTATGACAACTTTTGGATGGGAGATTTTTATGAGCTACGAGGTTATTCAAAAAGTGGGCACACACCAGTATATTTATCTTGCAGAAGGATATC